>DYHI01000001.1:68850-73210 GCA_020724225.1 Candidatus Altimarinus sp.
AGAAAAAGAACTTGAGGTAACAAATGTTGAATGATTTAAAAAAACTTTGGAAAAATATGGCTTGGTAAAGAGTAGAGAAAAACAAAAATATAGGGTTTCATATGACATAGATTGAATTTATTTTGATATAGATGAATATGAAGGAATTCCTACACTTTTAGAAATAGAAGCACATAGTGAGGAAGTAATAGAAGAGTGGATTATTAAGTTATGACTTGAAAATCATAAAAGGAAAACATTCGGATCTAGATGATTATTTGAATACTATAAAAAATAGGAAAATCAGGCTTTCATCAGTATGTACCAAAAATGTCATTCCTGCGACCCGTTCTCCGTAGGTTTACTCCGAAGGACGAAAGGCAGGAATCTCTCCGAAAACAATAAATGGCTAAATTAACTAAACATAAATTATAATATTTACAAAAACTCCAAAATCATATTTGATTTTGGAGTTTTTTGATTTTTAAATTTATGAATTTTTTATTTTTTCTATTCTTCTCATAGTTGATTTAAATGTAGTCATATCTGAATCAGGAACTATTTTGTGATAACAGATTCAAAGACTATATTTACTACAAGAATTAGATCTTCTAATATTATTTTTTTTCATTATTTCAGCACTTTTTCCATTTTTTGACATAGATTTACTTTCTAAAATTACAAGATTGTCTAGAGAAATTATTTTTTTTCATTTATTTCTTAGATCTTCAAGTCTTATGTTGAAATCAACTGTAACTCTTTCATCATTTGATTTACTACAAAGAGTGATTCTATGATATTTTGTAGCTAATGCTGGTATAATTTTTTCTGGTGCTTTTGAATAAAAACTTTGGAATGCTCATTCAAAAAATTTTGTAGATTCTTTACTCATTTTTCAGTGAGATTTTGTGTCTGGGAATTGGTATCTAAATTTTCTTGTTATTCATTTTTGTTTTTGTTTATACTCAAAAAATGCAATTCCACTATCTAAATAATTTCTTGTTCTTACTTTTGTTCTATTTTTTTCTCCATTTTGATGTTGATAATAGAAATCATATTTTTCTGTATCCATATAAATACTTTCATATTCAAAAACTGATTTTTCTTTTATATCAAGTATATAAAACTCTTCTTCTAAATCTTTTAAAATTTCTTTGAATTCTGTTTCAGTTAATAAATACTTTGTGTCTATCCTATCAAGAAAGCTTGCCCCGGCATTTAGCTCACTTAAACTTATTTGATTAAAAGTTTTTAGTCTATTATTTAGATCTGTTCACATATTTGTTTTTGTTTTAAAAAATATTTGTTTTTGTTTTTACCTTTTTAATTAGGATACATTTATATTAACATATATATTTTTCTGATTCAAGGAAAATAATAGATTTTAATTAAAAAATCAGTTGACAATAATAGAATAATATTATGTATTAAAAAATCAATTTCTTAATAAATCATTATATATATCAATAATTTTTTCTATAATTCTAGTGTAAATAATTGCAAAATCTCTAAGTATAGTTTTATTATACTTTTTAATATGAGAATAGTATTTATGAGTTTCTTTTTTAATTTCATCAATACTTTTTTTATTTTCTAGATTTCTTATTAAAAAATCTAATATAAGTTTCTTTTCATTTTCATTTTCAGTACTATCTACTGCTACTTTACATGCGAAAATAAGGTTTTGTCTTATGTCTTCAGGTATGTCATAAATACTTTGGTTTACATATTCTCTATTTAATAAATTTTTTGATAATCGAAAATTAAGTTTAACATTTTTTTCTATGAGACTAAATGGAGGGGTTAAAAGTTGTCAATAATTATCTATACTTATGTAAGGTATAAATAATGATAAAAATCAGGTAAATCATGTATTTATAACATGATAAGTTCATCTATAGAGTTTATCTATTTTTATATCATCATCAAAATCCTTAATTTCTCTATAAGTTTTTTGTCATTTAATTTTTATAAGTTTTATCTTTGGTTTTGTTCAGTCGTTATTTTGGTCTGCAGATGTATCTAAATATCTATTTCATATTCTAATTACATTTTGAAAATATGGATCATTTAAATCAACAATTAGGTGAACTTTTTCTACTATTCATCACATATTTCTAAATAGTTCAATTTGTGGAATGATTGAATCACTATTGATTGTTCTTTTATTCTGATTTCAAATTCATATATGTATATTTTCTCACTCTTTTCATACAAATTGGTATATAAAGTCTCTAATTTCTCTACAGTGTCAATCTGGATAGTCAAAAAAAGTACATATTCATCTTTGGGTAGAAGGATCTTTTTTCTTTACATATGGATTATTGAGCCATACTGATTCTACTATTTCTCACATTATTTTATCATATTCATCTCTATTTCTTTTCAATTCTTTGATTATATCTTCTTCATAAGGAAGAATATATTTATTATATAATAATTCTTGTGTTAATTCATCATCCATTGATTTTGAAGGATATTTTTTATTCATTTTTCAAAGTATTTATTTTTATTTTCTTTATTTTACCATTTTTTATTTTTAAGGTCAAAAAAAGAGGCTTTTTAAAGCCCCATTTCTTTTTTTAGTTTTTTTAGTGGTTCGAAGAAATTATCTAAATTCAGTCATACTTTTCTAAGGCGTTTATATTTTTGTAGTAATCTAAATATTTCTAATTGCATATTGTTTGATTCATAAATCACATCACTTCAAAATTTTTCGTGGAAATATTTTGCATTTTCAACTTGATGATTATTTGCACTTTCTGGAAGTGGTATGATGATTGAATGAATTCAGAAATTGTTAAGTTCCCATAATGTAGTAGCTCATCATCTTGTTATGGAGATATCTATAGTTTTATATATTTTTCAAAGTCTTTTTTGTGTGATGAAATCATGAGCAATTACATTTGGAAATACCTTAAAATCATTTCTAAAATGCATATTTTTTTCTCATAAAATTACATGAAATTTTATGTCAGATAAATCTGGTAATATTTTAAGTAAACTTTCAAATATACGAGTAGATCATTGACTTCAAGCAATTACCATAACATTTAAATTTTCATTTTCAACTAGCTCAACATCATCTAAATAATCTATAAGTTCTGGATTAAGAATTTGTCATATATAAATATGTTTTTTTCAATCAATGTACTTATTTGGAAAAGTGTAGAAAATCTTTGTCGCAAGTTTTCAAATAATACTATTTGATACTCATGGAACTATATCTGATTCATGAACATATATTTGTTTTCACATTATTTTTCAAGCAATACATAAAGGTAAACTTACGTATCATCCTTTTGAAAAAATTATATCTATATTATGTTTTTTTATATATTCTATTCATTGTATAATTCATGAGATATTTTTAAGTGGTTCATATAGATTTCTTAAATCAAAGTATCTCCTTATTTTTCATGCTGAGATATCTTCAAAAGGAATTCTATTTTTTATAGCTTCTTCTTCCTCTAGGCTATTATATTCTCAAATCCATACAAATTTTAAATTTTTATCTTCTTTTAAAAAGTTATGAATTGATACCAAAGGATATATATGTCATCAAGTTCATCATCATGTTAAAGCTATAGTTGTCATTTAGATAAAAGATAAGAAATAAAAAATAATAGATTATGTTTTACAATTTTATAAATGATGCTATTTTCAAAATAAGTTTATTTATTTTTTGTGTAATTTCTAGTTTTTTTATAAACTTAAAAGTTATATAACTTGCAAAAATTCATATAATTATTCATGCTATGATATCAAGAGGCCAGTGTACTCATGCTATTATTCTAGATATAACCATAAGAACAGCAAATGGAAGAAAAATATAAAATACTTTTTTATAGTTTGCAAAGTAAAGTGAAGTTAAAAAAGCAAATGAGACAGTAGCATGGTCTGATGGGAAAGATGCATCAGGAATATGTTTAAGTAGTAGTTTTCAGGTACCATTTATATAATTTTCAGGTCTATCAAAATGTATAATTTGTTGAATAAGAAGCGCAATAATTACTCAAATAACAGTTGAATAAAAAATAAATAGTAAAACTGTTTTTTCGTTATGTTCTTTTTTATAGTTTACTAGTATCCATGTAACTATTAAAAAAATAGGTATAAAAAATATTGGGGCATCAGCAAATATTCATACTAGAGTTTCTACAACATCATTTTTTGATAGAGAATTTAGTAAAGTTAATCATGTTTCATTAAAGTCTTTCAAAAACATAAAGATAGAATTGTAATAATGTAATAAAGGATATATCAGAATAAATATTATTCCTAGATATTTGTAAATCAAAATCAGCTTTTAGTTTATTATCTAAATTGTACAAACCTATCAGGTTGTGTAGTAAATTTTCATAAAATTACTACGGCTAAA
>DYHI01000032.1 GCA_020724225.1 Candidatus Altimarinus sp.
AAATTAAAAAATTGTTTGAAGATTTAATAAAATAAATAAAATAAAGTAGATTTAATTATTAATCTATTTTTATGAATTTTGATAATTTAAAAGTAACTGACCCATTGTGTTATGATTTAGTTCAAAAGGAAATTGGTAGACAAGAAACTACTCTTGAATTAATTCCTTCAGAATGTATAGCTTCACTTTCTGTAATTGAAGCACTATGAACACCATTTACAAATAAATATAGTGAATGATATGCCAGAAAAAGGTATTATTGATGAAATGAATTTGTTGATGAAGTAGAGGAACTTGCAATAGAAAGAGCAAAAAAAGCTTTTCCTTGAGTTGCTCATGTAAATGTGCAACCATATAGTTGAAGTCCTGCCAATTTTGCCGTTTATGTAGCTACTTGTAAACCATGAGATACAATTGTTTGACAAAGTTTACTTGATTGAGGTCATCTAACTCACGGTTGGAAAGCATCAGTTACTTGATCTTTTTTCAATTCTGTTCAGTACCATGTCAGAGAAGATTGATATGTAGATTTAGAAGAAACTGCAAGAATCATAAGAGAAAATAAACCAAAACTTGTGTGGATAGGGGCATCTGCATACCCAAGAGTTTTTCCATTTGAAGAAATTGCAAAAATTGCTGATGAAGTAGGGGCTTATGTTGCTGCTGATATAGCGCATATCTCAGGACTTGTAATTTCATGAGTTCATCCTAATCCAGCACCTTTTGTAGATATAATTACAACAACAACTCATAAAACACTTAGATGACCAAGGTGATGAATGATAATGGTAACAGAAAAATGATTAAAAAAGGACTCAGAATTAGTATCAAAAATAGATAAAGCTATATTTCCTGGACTTCAATGATGACCACACAATCATCAAACTTTAGCTATTGCTGTAGCACTTTGAGAAGCATTGAGTAAAGAATTTGTAGACTCAAATATACAAATAGTAAAAAATGCTAAATATCTGGCCTCAAAACTTATAGATCTATGATTTGAAATAGTAAGTGGTTGAACTGATAATCATTTGATGCTTGTAAATGTAGGAAGATGAAGATGAGTTTTTATGCAAGAAGCTTTAGATATGGCTTGAATCACTCTAAATAAAAATACTATTCCAAAAGATCCAGCATCTGCATTTTACCCTAGCTGAATCAGACTTTGAACTCCGATAGTAACTATGAGAGGGATGAAAGAACAAGATATGGAGAAAATAGCAAACTGGATTAAGAGAGTTAGTGATGAAGTAGTTCAATTTGTATACAATGAGGATAAAGAAGAAAGAGCTAAAATCCTAGAGTGATTTTATACATATATAAAAGAAAATAAAGAATTAGCAAAAATAAAGGAAGAAGTTAAAGAGTTTTGCTTAAAATTTCCGATTTATAAGTAATTATAAACTAAACCTTTTGCAAAATAATTGATTAGAAGACTGATTTTCACCTATTACTACAGATTGAATTGTTGAATGAATAAAAAATATTTCATCTGAACTAGTAAATCACTGATTTTTTAAAGAATTAAAAAAAGATCCATTTTATATTGATAAAACAGATCCTAATTGGGAACAATCCTTTAAGGATTGAATAAGAGAGTGGATAAATGATAATCCATAAAATTTATTATTAATTACTAAACAATGTTCATAAAATTATTTTTTACAAAATTAAAAGATTTCTCAAAGCAAAATTGGTGGATTTATTTATTACTTGCTATATGTTTAGGTATAGTATATATCACTGGGAAATGAAGTATTTTGGAGATAGTTATTATCTTTTTAGCAAATTTCCTTTGAAACCTTTTTATAATGATTATGCAAGATTATTATACATCTTGAAACAATAAATTGTGAGCTATTAATCAAGTTGTTTCTGTCTCTATTTTTACAGCACTTTCTTTATACTGATATATATTTAAGGATCAATCACAATATCTTTTGTGGCAATTTATGTATATTGCAGCAGCATTGAATACTTTATTGATTTTTGTATATAAAAAAGACTTAAAAATATTGAATGAATATAGTTTTTTAGCTGTAAATATAATATTGTTTTTTGTTTTTATAAACTATATAGAACATCAAAATTTTCATATTTTACAGGCAATTTGATTTTCTCTAATTACTAGTTGACTTGTAAGTATAAAAGATAAAGTTAGGTATTGGTTAAATATAGTATGAATATTTTCACTTACATTTTGATCATTATGGGGAGTTATAAGTTCATATTATTTATGAAGTCTTGATTGAATAGCACTGTGATATTTTTTATTAACTTGAACAGTATTAATATTTTACATAAAACTATTACCAAACTATTTAAAGAAAACAGAATAATAAATAATTTAAATAAATTTTATGATAATTCTCTTAGCTTTTTTATCATCATTGGCTTTATCTTACTTCTTTGTAGAAGTATTTAAAAAGTACTTTAAAAAAATAAAAATACTAGATAATCCAAAAAAATACTGAAAAAAAAGAGATCCTGTTCCTTATAGTATGGGAGTTATTTTTTTTATAGTTTTTTTTATAGTTTCATACTTTTTTGTAGAACCAAACTATAAACTATACCTTATATGGATTTTTTGATTGATAGTAACTCTTGTAAGTTTCATAGATGACTTACTTGATGTTAATCCAAAGATAAGGTTGGTAATTCAGATTATTATATGAGCAATTATCTGAGTAACTTCTATAAAAATCTGATATATTAGTAATATATTTTGATGAATATTAGATTTACAAACACATTATTTTACTCTTTTTTCTATTGATATATATATAATTCCTCTACTTTTTACTATAATTTGGTATGTTTTTATCTTTAACTCTTTAAATTGGAGTGACTGAATTCCTTGAAACACAGCCTGAATTTCTATTATTTCATTTTTTATACTTTTCTTGCTTTGAGCAATACTATTTTTAAGAGATGATTATTCTTGATGAATAGAAAATGCAAATTTTATAATGACTATGTCAATAATACTTGTTTGAGCCATAATTCCTTTTTGGTTTTATGATGTAAAGGAACATATACTTATGTGAGATAGTTGAACTATGTTTCTTGCTTTTATGCTTGCTACATTAGCAATAATTTCAGGAGGGAAAATTGCTACAGTATTAGTTGTCTTTGGGATTTATGCTGTTGATGCTATTTATGTACTTATAAGGAGGCTTATAAATAAGAAAAATCCTCTAAAAAAAGACTATACTCATCTTCATCATAGACTTTTGGCTATATGATTATCAAATAAACAAATCTTAACACTGATTTACTCTTTATCTTTCTTTTTTTGAATCACAGCATTATTTTTAGATAAAACTTGAAAAATAATAGTTTTTTGAATAATAGTTTTTGTAGTAGTTTTTATTAACAATATAATTTCAGAAGTAAAAAAGTTATGAAAAAGATAATAAAAGCATTTACTTTTATAGAGATTTTGTTTGTAATAACAATTATCTCTTTTTTATCTGTTTCCGCAGTAATGTATTTTCACAATTTTATAGATATAAAGAAACTTGATTCTGATTTGTATATGTTAAAATCTAGTATAGAAGAATTTGATATAAAAGTTAAAAATAAAGAAATCTATGACTATGAATTATCTTTTACGGAATGAAAGCTACATTATGTATATAAACTGAACCAGATAGTTAGTCCTATAAAGACAGAATTTTTATTTAATGAAAATACAAAAGACTTTTCTATATCGTCTTCTTTTAGTTATACTTGATCGTGGGAAGTGAAGTTTTATACTTGAGAAAAGCTTTTGTATAAAAATTTTTTAGATTTACAAGAATCTTTTACTTGAAAGCTAGATTTGTATAATAAGTATAATTTTAAAACAAACATAGATTCTTTTATAGACAATTTTTGAGTTTATTATTTTAGTGAAGATAATCTTGATGTAGATGGTGTTACTACTGATTTTATTTATGCAAATACAAAAGAAGATAAAACTTGAGAATGAACTACAAATTTTGTTTTGAAAAATATAAATAATAAACTACAATTTTATTCTGGATCAACCCAACTAAACAGCCCTGAAATATTTTTATTTTTCCAAAAATCATGAGCTGAAAAGAGTTTAAAGTTATCAAATAATTAATAATAAAATGAAAATAGCATTTTTTTGAACTGGTGAATTTAGTAAAAATATACTTTCAAAAGTATATGAAGATAAAAGTATAGAAATTGCTTTAGTAGTGAGTCAGCCAGATAAACCAGTAGGAAGAGATAAAGAACTAATAGAAACTCCTGTAAAAAGTTATGCAAAATCTGTATGAATTGATATACTGCAACCAGACAAATTAAGAAATAATGAAGAATTTTTTGAGAAACTTAGAAGTTTAGATTTGGATTTCATAGTAGTAGTTGCATATTGAAAAATAGTTCCAAAAGAAGTTCTGGAAGCTCCAAAGTATGGATGTATAAATATTCATGGAAGTATACTTCCAAATTATCGTTGAGCTAGTCCTATTCAAGAAAGTTTAAAGAATTGAGATAAGTTGACATGATTGACAATAATGTATATGTCAGAAGGAATGGATGAATGAGATATCCTTAAAATAGCCAAGATTGATGTAGACATTGTAGACAAAACTCCAGATATATTCAAAAAATTTGAAGAAATATGACCAAAACTTTTGGTAGAAACTTTGACTTGAATAATCGATTGAAGTATAAAATGAATTCCTCAAGATAATTCAAAAGCAACATATTGTAGCAAAATAGAAAAAGAAGATTGAGAAATAAAGTTTAGTGAGATGTCAGCAATAGAAATCTACAATAGATTCAGAGCATATTATACTTGGCCTGGAATTTATACTACTTATGATTGAAAAAAACTTGATTTAGAGGAGATTGAAATAATGAAAACTGAATGAAATATGGTTTGAAAAGTCGAAAAACTCACAGGAAAAAAGTATTGAATAGTTGCAAAAGATTGACAAGTTGTAGTTTTGAATAAAATAAAACTTGCAGGAAAAAAAAGTATGGATATAAATAGTTTCATAAATGGGAATAAATGATTTTTAGGTTATAAGTTTGATTAAGAGGAATTACTATCTCTTAAACTAAGATATTATTTTAAATTGTTTATCATCGCGAACGAAGTGTGGAGATCCAGATAATAATGAGTTAGATTTAAATCAATGTTTTCTGGATTGCTTCGTTTCTTCGCAATGACATTTTAATTTTAACATTTAAATTTTATTTATGTTTAACATAGCATTAAATACATTTAGAGAAATTACAAGAAATAAATTTCTATATGCAATTATCTTTTTTGCATTTGTTTTTATAGTTTTTTCTATTTCACTTTGAAAACTTACTATTTGAGATGATAGTAAGATAATAACAGACTTTTGACTTGGTATGATTGAAATATTTTGATTTCTTAGTGTGCTTTTTGTTTGAAGTCAGTTACTTTTCAAGGAAATTGAGTGAAAAACTATATTTTTGATTCTTTCAAAACCTATAAATAGGTGGGAATTTATAATCTGAAAATTTTTATGATTTTCTTTTTGTGTATTTTTGGTAGTACTTTTACAATCATTACTTTTTTTAGTGGTAATGTTTTTTAAAGATGTTGAAATAACAGGTCTTGTTTTATGGTCACTTTTGTTTACATTTTTTAAACTTGAAATACTTCTTTCACTGGTTTTCTTTTTTTCTACATTTATTTGAAATATGTTGACTATATTTATCAGTGTTATGATTTATTTTATAAGTCATAGTTTCTCAGTTTTACTGGACTTAGTTTCAAGAACAGAAAATGTAATTGCTATAAATACAGTTAAATTTATACAACTACTGTTTCCTCCATTTGAGGCACTCAATATAAAAGATGTGATTTGAAGTTTCACAGATTTCAAGATATTGTATTTTATAGCTAATACTTGATATTCTCTTATGTACCTTTCACTTATAATTATTTTTACTGTAGTTATATTTAACAAGAAGAAATTTGAAAATTAAAAATTATATTAATGAAAAAACTAGAATTAATCAATCTATGAAAATCAAAGTATAATCTAGACTCTAAGACCATAAATCAGGTTTTAGAGTTTGTTTTAAATATGGATAAAAAAGAAGTATTTTTTTTAGATGATATTTGTAATGAGGATTTTTTAAGTGCAGAAAGTATTTTTAAGAAACTGAAATTTTGATACCCTTTAGCTTATATAACAAATAGAGTTAATTTCAGTTGACTAGATTTTTATGTAGATGAGAGAGTTTTGATTCCTAGAGATGATACAGAAGTGATTGTGAGCTCTGTTTTGAAGCATATTGAGAATAGTCATCCTGAACTTGTTTCAGGATCTTTGATACAGGGGGTTCAAATAAACTGAAAAACAAAAACCCCCTACCCCCCTTTATCAAGGGGGCAAGAGATACAGAGAATATCTCATATAGGACAAATAATTATAGACATCTGGACTTGATCTGGAATTATTCCTATAAGTATAGTAAAAAATAGAGATTATGAGTTTGAAAAAGTATTTGCCTTAGAAGTTTCAAAAGAAGCTATAAAAGTTGCAGAGAAAAATATAAATTTACATAATTTGGAAGATAAGATAACACTTATCAATACAGATTTTAGACAATTTGATTTTAGACAATTTAGTTGAAAAGATTTGATAATAACTGCAAATTTGCCTTATATAAAGCAAGATGATTTCATAAATATGGACAAATCTGTCTACACTCATGAACCAGAACTTGCACTTTATGGATGAGAAAAAACTTGATTTGAGCTTTATGAAGAACTTATTGAATTGTTATTAACTCAAAGAAATAATTTAAATAATATAGTTTTATTTATAGAAATTTGATTTGATCAATATGAACTAAGTCGAGAATTTCTAACTTCAAAATGATTAAAATTTGAATATTTTAAAGATACAAATAATATATACAGAGTAATAGAAGTAAAATTGTAAAATAAATAATGGTAAGACTAAAATATATGTCATTCTGAACTTGATTCAGAATCAATAAAATTAATTTTACTATTTTAAATTATTAATTCGTAATTGATTACCTATGTGATTAGATGATTTTGATTCTGGTGAAACTGGTGATGAGTCTGGAAATAGTGTATCAAACAGTTTAGAGGTCTCTGAAAAATTTAAAGAGTGAGTAAAAAAAGCAGGGGCAAAAACTCAAAAAATTCAAAAAGACGAAAAAAAAGCTAAAAAATATGATTTACTTTTAGCTCATTTTTTGGTAAAAATTATTTTGGAAAAAAAGTATGATGACTTGGTTTCGCTTCTTTTTCCATGTAGAGATAGATGATATCCATCAAATTTTTTGATTGGGATATTTTCTCTTGTGTATGAGGATATAAGCAAGGCTATAAGAGATATTTCAGGAAAATCACATATCAAATTTGATTTTAAAAGTGAGCTTGTAAAAGATTTTGATGATAGTGATATGCCAAAAGAGTTAAGAGATAGGATAAATCATTGGGTAGAAGATATGATGGATGTAGTGGCTATGGAGTCATCAGCTATACTTACAAAAAGACTTATAGATTTACTTGATAATTATGATGAGTCTTTACATAATTTTATAAAGGAAGTATTTGTATATTTCTTTAAGTCGGTAAATATAAATATATCTGAGTGAAAGGCTTACAATTATGTAGATTTTATCATTTGAGAGTTGAGAAAATCATATAGAAGTGTGTATTTCGAGGATGTGGTTGAGGGAGAGGATTAAAGCTTTGTATTATATTAGAAAAATAATACAAATTTTTTTATATAAAAATTTAATTTTATTATTAATTACTTTAAAAACATGTCAGAAGAACAAAAAAGACAACTTGAAAAAAAATTATGGGATATTGCTGATGAATTAAGAGGAAAAATGACAGCTGACCAATTCAAAGATTATATTTTATGATTTATTTTTTATAAATATTTGTCTGAAAAAATACAATTAAAAGCAGATAGATTATTAAAAGATTGATGAATAAATAAAAAATATAATGAATTAAATGAAAAAACTGAATCAGATATAATTGAAGCTTTAAAAGAAGAATCTATTGAAGATTTAGGTTATTTTTTATTACCTTCAGAGTTATTTTGTGAAATTGCTAAAAAATGAAATAGCTCTAAAGAAAACTCTATTGATGATGAAGTTATAAGTAACTTTATTTTAGATGATTTACAAAAAATATTAAGAAATATAGAAGCTTCAACTATGGGAACAGCTTCGGAAGATGATTTTGATAATTTATTTGAAGATTTAGATTTAACTTCTTCAAAATTGTGAAATACATCAGAACAAAAAAATAGACTTGTTTCAAAAATATTATGACATCTTCAAGATATTGATTTTTGATTAGAAAAAAATGAATCAGATATTTTATGAGATGCTTATGAATATTTAATAGGTAAATTTGCAAGTTGAGCATGAGCAAAAGCATGAGAATTTTACACACCTCAACAAGTATCAACTATATTAGCAAAACTAGTAACAAGCTGAAAGAATCAATTAAAATCAGTATATGACCCAACTTGTTGAAGTTGAAGTTTGCTTTTAAGAGTAGCTAAACAAGTAAAACAAGTTTGAGAATTTTTTTGACAAGAATTAAATAGAACAACTTACAATCTTGCAAGAATGAATATGATAATGCATGATGTAAATTATAGAAAATTTAATATCAGACAAGAAGATACCTTAGAACATCCACAACACAAAGATAAAAAATTTGAAGCAATAGTTGCTAATCCTCCATTTTCAGCTAAATGGTCAGCAAATCAGACTTTTTTAACTGATGATAGATTTAGTCAATATTGAAAATTAGCACCTAGTTCTAAAGCTGATTTTGCTTTTATTCAACACATGATTCATCATTTAGATGATAATGGTATTATGGCTGTTATAGTACCTCATGGAGTTTTATTTAGATGAGCTTCAGAATGACATATAAGAAGATATTTAATAGAAGATAGAAACTATTTAGACGCTGTTATTTGATTACCAGCGAATATATTTTATGGTACTTCAATACCTACTTGTATTTTGGTATTTAAAAAATGTAGAAAAGCTGATGAAAATGTTTTATTTATAGATGCTTCTTGAGAAGAAAATTGTCAAAAAGGTAAAAATCAAAATATATTAAGAGATGAAGATGTAGAAAATATTATTGAAACTTATAGAAATAGAGAAGTAAAAGAAAAATATTCTTATGTTGCGACTTTAGAAGAAATTAAAGAAAATGAATATAACTTAAATATTCCTCGTTATGTAGATGCTTTTGAAGAGGAAGAAGAAATTGATTTAGAAAAAGTGGCAAATAGGATTATAGAAATAGAAAAAGAGAGTGTAAAGTTAGATGAGAAGATTAAAGGATTTTGTGAAGAGTTAGGTATTAAAAGTCCATTTTAATTAATAATTTATTAATTATGTGAAGAAAGTGATGAATTCCATTAATATGGATAATTATTTTAATATGAGCAGTTATATTTTTTCTTATTTCATCGATTCAATTTTTATTTTGGTATTATCCTAAAAATTGTATTTTCTTTGAATTTGATTTTTCAAAACAATGTGCGAGTAATACATGGGAATATATAACAACTTGAAATAAAGAAAAAGTGGATAAATGAGTTAAAGAATGAATAAATAATTATATAGATTATAAAGTAGAAAAAGCTGAAAATAAAGCAGAAAGAATACAAGAAAGTTTAAAAAATATAAATATTACACAAACTTGAATTACTAAATAATTAAAATTATGACTATAAAACTAAAAGTTCCAAAATTAAGATTTAAAGAATTTTCATGAGAATGGGAAGGTAATATATTTTGAAATATTGCGAAATTTTCAAAATGAAAGTGAATTTCAAAAGAAGATATCATAGAGAACTGATGTTTAGAGTGTATAAGATATTGAGAACTTTATACTACTTATTGAGAAACGATTAAAAATATAAAATCTAAAACTAATTTAGATAAAAATGATTTAGTATTAAGTGAATATAATGATATTATAATTCCAGCTTCTTGAGAAACTCAAATAGATATTGCAACTGCTTCTTGTGTTTTAAAAGATTGAGTAGCTTTGTGATGAGACTTAAATATTATTAAAACAAAAAATGACTGAATTTTTTTAAGTTATTATCTAAATAGTAAGAAAAAGTTAGATATTGCAAAGCTTTCTCAATGAATCTCAGTAGTTCATTTATATTCTTCTCAACTTCAAACTTTAGAGTTAAATCTTCCACCTCTTTCAGAACAACAAAAAATTGCTTCTTTTCTCTCATCAATAGATGAAAAAATAGAAAAAATGAAAGAAAAAAAGAAAAGTCTTGAAGAGTATAAAAAGTGAGTTATGCAAAAGATTTTTTCGCAAGAAATAAGATTTAAAGATGAGAATTGAGAAGAATTTGGAGAGTGGGAGGATAAGAGTTTAGGAGAGATTTGTAAAATAAATAAAGGAACTCAATTAAATGCAGAGAATTTAACAGAAAGTTGATTATATCCAGCTATGAATTGATGAATTAATCCATCTTGATATAATTTTGAATTTAATAAATTAGAAAATACTATAACTATAAGTGAGTGATGAAATTCTTGTTGATATGTAAATTTTATTAAAACTAAATTTTGGTGTTGAGGACATTGTTATGCTTTAGAAAATCTAAAATGCAACAACTTATTTTTATATCAAATACTAAAATTTAATGAAAATAATATTATGAGATTAAGAGTAGGATCTTGATTGCCAAATATTCAGAAAAAAGATATAGAAAATTTTAATATTGTTCTTCCGACTTTAAAAGAACAAGAAAAAATCGCAGATTTCTTATCTGGAATTGATGAAAAAATTGAAAAAGTAAGTGATGAGCTTGAAAAAATGGAAGAGTTTAAAAAAGGTTTGTTGCAAGGGATGTTTGTTTAGAATTTAATTTATATTTTAATTTTAGAAATATGGAAAATTTAATAATAAATTGATGATTTACTATCATTTGAGCATTAATATGATTTTTGTGAACTTTTTGGGTTTATCATTTGCAAGAAAAATCAAAAGAAAAAGATAAAATTATTTATTTTTATTCTATTTTAAATGATTCTAGTATTAGATTAAGACCTTTTGAAGTTTGAGAAGTAAAATCACTAATTTATAAAAAAACAAAAGATAAAAAGTATTTATCAGATGATTTTTTATCAAATTGAGAAGTAAAAAGAATTTTAGAAAAATTTATTTAATTAAGTTTATATTATGGAAGAAATAAAGTTAAATAAAGAAGAAATTTTAAAAGTTGAAGAATTGCATAAAAATATATTTAATAATGGTAAATTATGAAATGATATTTTAATGCTTTTGTATGATTGAGTACAATCTCTTAAAAACAATTTATTTTATTCATCTATTGCTACACTTACAATATTTTTAGAAAAATATTTAAGAGATACTTTAATATGGTGTGAATATTCTAATAGTAATAAAGCAATAGATGGTGAATCTTTTATGGAATTATTAGAAAAAATTGAAGAACAAATTGAAGACTGAAAAGATAAATGAAAAAAATATATGTTTAATAAAATTTGTGATAAATTGGTTGAATATTGAAAAATTAATATATTAATTTCAAACAAATTAAAATTATTATATGATGATATAAGAATACCTGTACAACATTGAATTTATGCAAGAATTATAAAGAAACAAATATGAAACAAATCTGTTCCAATAACAAAAATACAAACATCCCCAGATATGTCATGAGAAGATTTATTAAAATTAATCAATAATGCTGTAACATCCCCATATAATAGTAAAATGAATATACATAATCCTATGGCAAGAATGTTTATTTTACCAAGATTTTTTAAAGATGAATCGATAAAAATGTTATTTATAATTGATGAATTAGTTAAAATTATTGAAAAAAAATAAGTTGTATTTACTAAAATTACTTTTACCATGAACGCCATCCAATCCGAAGCACAGTTAGAAAATAATCTTATAAAAACATGTAAACTCTACTTTACATATAAGCTTAATATGTAAAGTAAAAGTAGAAAATCTTTACATATAATTTGATTTTGTATAAAAAAGTATATAATAAAACAAGAATATAAAATAATTTTTAAATCTATGTCTGATCCTAAAAAACCATATAATGAACTTCCTTTTTTACCTTGAAACTTTGATTTTGAGCAAAAAGAAATTTTAAAACTTACAATAAAAGCAAGTGAATCAATTTCAAAATTAAATTGACTTATTTATTTAGTTCCAAATTTAGAGATACTTATTTCACCACTTTTAACAAAAGAATCAGTAGAATCATCAGCAATTGAAAATATAAATACAACTACAATAAAAGTTTTACAACAACAAGCACTTTGAGAAAAATATATTAAATGACCAGAAAAAGAAGTATTACATTACCATAATGCTATTTTAACTTGATTTAAAGACCTAAAAAAGCAATGATGAATTGGATATAATTTTTTACTTAATTTACAAAGTATAATTGAACCAAACAAAACTTGAGTGAGAAAAATCCCTTGAACTATTATAGCTAATAGTTTAGGAGAAGTTTTATATACTCCTCCAGAATGAGAACAAAATATAATTAAATTACTTACAAATTTAGAAAGATTTATAAATAACTTTTGAGATGATATAGATCCACTTATAAAAATGCCAGTAATTCATTATCAATTTGAAAGTATTCACCCATTTTATGATTGAAATGGTAGAACTGGAAGAATTTTAAATGTATTGTATTTAGTTTTAGCTGAAAAACTTGATTATCCAATACTTTTTTTGAGTGAATATATAAATAAAACTAAATCAGATTATTATAAACTTTTAAATCAAACTACAAAGACTTGAGATTACAATGATTTTATAATTTATTTATTAAAATGAATTATAGAACAATCAAAAAATACTTGAAAAAAGATTTTGGAAATTAAGGAATTGATGACTAAAACAGAAAAAAAATTAGAAAAATTAAATATAGATTATCATAAAATTACAAATATATTATTTTCTTTTCCATTTTTAACAGTAACAGAATTTACAAAACAAGTCTGAGTTTCAAGACAAACAATAACAAAGTATATTACTGAATTAGAAAAAAATAATATCATATCAAGTATTAATATTTGAAAAAATAAACTTATTTTTATTCCTGAATTTATAAAAATTTTATCTTAAATACTATGAACACAATAGAGTCAGAAGCACAATTAGAAAATAATCTAATAAAACAGTTACAAGGTCTAGAATATGATTTTGTAACTATTAAAGATGAAAAAGAGCTTTTAGATAATCTTAAAAAACAACTTGAAATACATAATTTCAAAACTTTAAAT
>DYHI01000033.1 GCA_020724225.1 Candidatus Altimarinus sp.
CAATCTTTGATGAGAGTATTATAAACTTTGAAATGATGTAAAATCACTTGAATATTATTCAAAAATAAATTTATTTTCTTGATCCAATTTATCATTAGATACATTTTATAATCTGTGAAATATTTATTATTTTCAATGAGAAAAAGAAATTTACGATATACAAAAAAAGATAGATTTATGGAAAAAGTCTTTATTAAGTTATAATCAAGTTTTATTAAAAAAAGAAGATAAAAAAGCAAGAGATAATTACAATTTTGTAAATAAAAAACTGAATGAATTAATGAAACAAATGAAAAAACAGCAAGAAGATTATAAAAAGCAACAAGAAGAACAAAATAAAAAAGAAGAAGAGCAAAAAAAGAATGATGAAGAAAAAGAAAATAACGGCGAAAAAAATGATAAAAAATCTGATGAACAAAAAAAAGAAGAAAAAAGTAGTGAAAATACAAAAAACAAATCAGAAGAACAAAATCAAAATGCACAAACTGTACAATGATGAAGAGGAGAGGAATATAAAGTTTGAGAATCAGAACAATTAACTGAATTGACACAAAAAGAAAAAGAGGATTTACAAAAGTATAATGAGCAATTGAAACAAAATCAACAGCAAAATACTATATATTTTGGCAAAAAAAATACTGATACAAAAGATAATCAAAGTATGCTAGATATGTTTATGCAAGATCCTTTTTTTTCTGATTTAAAAAACTTTGATGATTCAACTATGAATAAAAATGAAAGGGATTGGTAAAACAAAAAAATCTCATTTCAAATTTGAAATGAGATTTTTTTGTTTTGTATTTTTTACATACCAGGTAATCATCCTGCTGGCATATTTAATCACATTTGACTCATTACTCATTGCATTTTACTTGCTGCAACTTCTTGAGATTTTTTAATTCATTTATTTATAGATTCAGTAATTGCTTTTTGTAATGCTTCTTTTTGAGAATCTGATAATCCTGGGATTAAATCATTAGTTTCAAAATCTACTTTTTCAACTTTCATTTCTCAGTTTACAGTTATAACTAATCATCATACTTCAGATTCGATGAAAGTATTTTCTAATTCTTTTTTTATTTTCATTGCTTCTTGTTGAAGTTTAAGTAATTCTCATGCTTTCGAAAAATCCATAATACAGAAATTTTAAATTATAAATAATAAATAATAAATTAATTGCATTGAAAGTAAGCAATATTTTTAAAATTTAGCTAGAGGATTTTATTTTTTTTTGATTTTTTTGCAAATAAAAAATATATATGTTATTATTAAAATGTTAAATTTTAGATACTATACTTTCAATTTAACATTTAAAATTTATAATTTAAATTTCAATTATGACTCCAACTGCAACACAAGAAGAAGATTTGATAATTTTATCAGATAATGTAACTCCTACATTTGATCAAACTCCAATAGTTTCTGAGAGTTTAAATCAAACATCAACTCCTTTGATATCTTTTGATTCAAATGATTTGTTATGATCTTCAGAACAAGCTCCTTTAGAAACTTCATCTGCAAATTCAATTGATACAAATGAACTGAACTTGGATTCACAAGTATGATTTTTATTTTGATCAAATCAACTAAAAGAAGAGCCTAAAGTTGAACAAACAAAAGCAGAGTTAACACAAGATAATCTTTTCTGAAATTTCTGAACTACTACTTCTGAATCAACTGAAATTGAATTGCCAAAACTTGAATCAAATGTACTTTTAGAAACTCCTTTTGTTTCAGATGAGTTAACTACATTTAATTTACCAGAACCTGAACAAGAAAATGTAGAGGAAATAGGTGATATGAATTCTATTCTTGATTCAACAATTGCGAAGTTGCAAAAAAGAAAATCTTGAATAGCTTTAACTAAAACTACAAAAATTGATACTATTACTGATTTAGAATCTCAAATCAAAGATTTAAGAGAACAAGTATCAGCACTTAAAAAGGATGTAGATTTACTTGATAATGAAAGTATGAAAATAGATATAAATATATCTTCACTTGAAGCAATGAAATTGGGACAAAATATAAAAGTTCCAGCAAAAACAAGAGAACACAACATTAAAAGAGTTGCAAAAGTTGATTAATTAAATTTAAATAATAAAAAAATACAAGTATGATTTACTTGTATTTTTTTATTATTTTGTATAATGTTTTAACTATAAAAAATAATAAAATTATTATGATTTTCAAAAACAAATCACTTTGATTTACATTTGTTGAAATTATTGTTGTTATAACTATTTTAATAGTTTTATCATCTATTTGATTTATATCTTATACAAGCTATCTTGCTGATTCGAGAAATACAAAAAGAATATCAAATTTAAACAATGTATATGATTTATTTCAACTTAGTAAAACAAAAAATATAGTTTTACCATTACCTGATAGTTATGTTCAGGTAGCTTTTTCTGGAGAAGTTTTAGCCTATCAATGATATTTATCATGATGAATATTAAAATCATTGGATATAAAGGATTATTTAGGTAAAGATCCAAAATACTGAGATTATTATACATATTATTTATCAAAAAATTGAAAGTATTTTCAGTTTATGTGATATATGGAGGAACAAGCTAGTAATAATCCAATAATTAATAAAACATATGCATTATTACCTAGTTACAGTAATTCTGTTTTAGTATGAGATCCTTTGTGAATTATCACTGATAAAGATACAAATAGACCGATTCAAGATTTTTTTGCTGGTTGAACTATAGATTTTGCAACAGATGCATGAACATTTATAATAAATATAAATGATTCAATGAAATTACAGTGATGAAATATTGATTTATGAAAAAAACTTAATTATTTATCTGATAAATGAGCTATTTGGTCAAATACTTGAGCATTGGATGCTAATTGTATGTTTAATTGAATTTATGTAAAAAATTGAGAATCTATAATTGCTTATAGTGAAGAAAGTATATTGTGGAATGCATCATATAATTGTGATGATAGAAAAATCACAAGAGTATGTAATGATTGAGTTTTTGATTGAAGTAATTCATATATATATATAAGTTGTTCTAAATGAATTCCTGATAATTGTTCATCAAGTTGAAGCTATATTTACAATAATCATACATATTCTATTCCTGCTTTGAATCATGCTCAAACTGCTACAAATATAAACTCATCAAATGTATCTGAAAATAACTGAACTTTTTACTATACAATAGCAAATGTTACTTGTAATGACTGAGTATTTAATATTTCAGAAAATGTTACTCCTACAGTTGTAAGTTGTAATAGTGGTTATTATCCTAGCTGAAGTAGTTGTTTAACTTATGTAAACTGAGCATGTACAAGTTTACCCGCAAATGCTTGGTATCATAATAATACTACATCATATACTCTAGTAAATGCACCTAATTGAACAACTCTAAGTGCTACAACTGCATGATACAATGCTTCTCCAACAGCTAATACTTGTCAATATAAGTGTAACAGTTTATCATATTGGTGATGAAGTAGTTGTTTAACTTATGTAAACTGAGCATGTACAAGTTTACCCGCAAATGCTTGGTATCATAATAATACTACATCATATACTCTAGTAAATGCACCTAATTGAACAACTCTAAGTGCTGTAAGTGCATTATACAATGCATCACCTGTAGCTAATACTTGTCAATATAAATGTCAAACTTGATATTACTGGAATTGAAGTAGTTGTGTTTTACAATGGTCAGGAGATGCAACAAATTGATTTTCATTTATAAATACATCATGAGTAACAACATATCCTACAAGTTGTAATAATCTACTTACAAATACAGCATTTCAAGTATGAAGTAATCCTTGGAATTGAACTAAATTTTTAGATTGAGTTTATTGGATAGATCCAGATTGAGCTTGAGCTATAACTCAATATAAAGTACATTGTGATATGACTACAGACTGATGATGATGGACTTTAACAATGAAATTTAGAACTACATCATCAACATTTTGATATGATTCAACTTACTGGACATCTAATACAACTTTAAATACCACAGATCTTACAACAACTGTTGATGCTGATGCAAAATATCAGTCTTTTTATCAAGTAAATTGAAATATTATAAAGTTGTGTATGGTAAATAGTTGACTTAAATGTTTTAATATATCTTATGTATGAAAACCTTCAGATTATGTAGCATTACAAACTACTTGACAATTTTCATATACACATTGAACAACTGCAGTTCAAACTATAGCAAATAATTTTATTACTACATTGTGATTTACTAATTCTTGAGAAATTTATTGTAATTGACAACATACTTGATGATGGACAAAAGTAAGAATATGAATTAATAAAAATGATCTAGCTTCCCAATGATGTAATTCATCCGATGATTATGCACGGTGATTTTGATTAAAAGTTAATTCTACTTTACAATGAGCTTGATATGTTTCAAGTTGGGGAAATACATCAGTTAGATGATATATACAGATAAAATAAAAAACATACTTTGGAAATTTCCAAAGTATGTTTTTTATTATTTCTTCAGTTTAATTAGTATCTTGTAATCTTCTAATTCTATTTCTTTTTCATAATCAACTTTATCTATTTTCTCAACTAATGTTGATAAAGTTTCACTTTCTATATAATCCTTAAAATTATTAATTACATCCTTTATAATTGTTCATTCGTAATTCGTAATTTGTAATTGAATCCTATCACTTACCTCAAAATTTGCTTCTTTTCTTGATTCTTGTATATGTCTCACTAAATCACGAGCAAGTCATTCTTGAATCAACTCTTCAGATAAATTAGTATCAAGTGATATAACCATACCAAATCAACTTTCTAGGTTAGAGCTACCTTCTGAACTTTCAAAAGCGATTTCGTATTCTCATTCTTCAAGTATAAATCCACTTTGACATTCAATACTTGTAACTATATTGTCATCCTCGTGCTTGACACGGGAATCTATTAAATTGTTAGAATCCTTTTTATAGATTTCTGCATTCGCAGGAATGACGATTTTTCCTCATTCTAGCTCTTCAAAGTTTCAAGCTTTTGCTTCTGATATGATAAATTTTACATCTCCTCAAAATTTTGGTCAGATAAGTCTTGCATTTGGTTTACAAACTTTTTTAGGCATCTCAGATTTGTTAAAGTAAAGTATTTCTTTTATATTTAATTCGTCTTTTAGTATTTCTTCATAATAACTATCAAGTTTTTCTGATAACTTTATTGATTGAAGTGGTTGTCTAACTCTTAATTTATTTTTTTCTCTTGCTGCAAGTCATAGATTTATGAGTTTTGTGGTAATAGCAAAGTTTGCATTTACTCACTCTAGTATAAAACTTTTATTTGCAGTAGGAAATATGTCTAGATGAACTGATTCTTTCCCAGTTAGATTTCTATAAATGTATTCTGAAACAAAAGGCATAAATGGAGATAGTACTTTTGATAACTCAACTAAAACTTCATAAAGTGTTTCGTATGCTTCTATCTTATCGCTATCATTTTCAGATTTCCAAAATCTTTTTCTAGATCTTCTGATGTACCAGTTGGTTAGATTATCCATAAATGTTACAATCGGTCTTGTTGCTTCATTTATTTTGTAACTATTTAGTCATTCACTTACTTCAAGAACAAGTTTATTTAATTCTGATATAATCCATTTATCAAGCATATTTGATCTATTTTCAGGCATTTTGAAGATAGTTGCATTTGGTACACTTGGTAAATCATAAAAAGCTTCTTGATCACTTAGATTATTAAGTACTTTATTTATTGGTCTATAAGTTCAACTATGAGCAACTATTAAAACATTTTTTCAAGAATATTTCCCTTTGATTTCTTTTATGCATGCTGAAACTCTATTATCAAAATCATGTATATCTTCTTTTTTATTGTATTTTCAGTTTTTGAAAAATTCTCTTGTTTCTGCTATAGTTCCTAGATCTAATCAAAATTCTTTTTTTGCATATTGTCTTATCTCTTCATGACTCATTCATGAAAATATTCATGCATATTGTTCTATAAGTCTTTCATCTTCGATTATGTTTCACTCAAATCAAATTTCTTTTGCTATAAGTTCTGCAGTATTTTTTGCTCTTTGTAAAGGAGATGAGATGATTATATCAATTTTTTCTCAAGATAGTTTAAAGTTTTTTCAAGCTTTAATTGCTTGGTTAATTCATGTTTTATTTAAAAGAGAATTGATTTCTCATCAGTTCATTATTTTTTTTGCATTATTTTCTACTTGTCCATGTCTGCAATAATAAATAGATGCATTTTTTTCTTGATTTGGCTTAAAATTATCTATATTTGCGTAAGTTGTGAAGAAACTATATGTGTTCCAAAGAGGTAGGATAACTTTTTTGACTACTTCTTCAACTCATGCTTCACTAAATCTCAGGTCTTGTGCTTCAACTACAGGAGAATTCATCAAATAAAATCTCATTGCATCAGCTCAATAATTATCAAAGATTTTTGTAGGATCTGGATAGTTTTTTAGAGATTTACTCATCTTTTTTCCATCTTCAGCCAGAACTATACCATTTACGATAGTATTTAGAGTCGCAGGAGAATCAAAAAGGGCAGTAGAAAGTATGATAAGTGTATAGAACCAACCTCTTGTTTGGTCAAGTCACTCTGCGATAAAATCAGCAGGGAATTTGAAATCCTTTTGTCATTCCGGACTTGATCCGGAATCATTGAATTGATTTTTCCTTTTTCATGATCCTGAATCAAGTTCAGGATGACTAAAATCAAAAGGGTAGTGTTTGCTTGCATAAGGCATAGCTCCAGATTCAAACCAACAATCAAGAACTTCTGGGATTCTTTTTAGAGTATTTCAAGTTTCTGGATTTTTCACAAATATTTCATCAACAAAATGTTTGTGTAGATCTACTTCTTTTCAAGTGTTTGTGTAATAATATTTATCTCATTTTTTTTCTATTTGCCCAAAATTTTTATTTTTCTCATAAAGTTCTTCAATTGAACCGATACAAACTTCTTCTTTTTTGTCTTCTGATTGCCAAACTGGAATTGCAGATCACCAGTATCTGTTTCTTGAAATATTCCAATCTTTTGCTCATTCTAGCCATTTACCAAATCTTCCATCTTTTATTACTTCTGGTACCCAATTTATTTTCTGGTTATTTGCTATCATCTTATCTCTTATTGCTTCAACTTTTACATACCAAGCAGGAATTCATCTATAAATAAGTGGAGTATCACATCTCCAACAATGTGGATATGAGTGAACTATTGTACCAATATTTATAGATAATTTCTTTTCTTTTAACTCACTTATAACCATTTCGTTGAAATCAAATACAAACAATCCATTATGATCTAGTAAATTGTAAGTTTTTCAAGAATTATCTATATGAGCTACAAATCACAAATCTTCTTTTTCTCAGATAAGAAAATCGTCTTCTCAATATGCTGGAGCTATATGAACTATTCAAGTTCATGTTTCAGTAGTTACATGATGTCATATTACAACTGACCAAGTATTTTTTCAAAGAGTTATTCAAGTTCATAGATTTTTTCACATTTGGTTTATTTGCAAATCAAAATCATCAAATATTGGTTCATATTTGATTCAAACAAGGCAAGCTCACTTGTATTCTCTGATAATAGAATAATCTTCTTCTTTTTTGTAATAATCTTTTACTTTTTCTTTTGCGAGAATGTAAGTATCTCAATTTGTTTTATCAAGTAGTTCTACATAGTCTATATCTGCTCAAACAGCAAGTCATAAGTTTGCATACAAAGTCCAAGGAGTAGTTGTCCAAGCTAGGATGTATTTATTGTCATTTCATTTTACCTTAAACTTAACCGTAACAGTTTTACTTTGTTTATCTTTGTAACCTTGATTTACTTCGAAGTTTGAAAGGGGAGTAGTACAACGAGGACAATAAGGAACAACTCTATTTCCTTCATAGATAAGTCATTTATCATAGATGTTTTTAAATACCCACCAAACCGATTCCATGAAGCTAGTATCCATAGTTTTATAATCATTTTCCATATCTACCCATCTTCACATTCTCTCAACTGTTTTTCTCCACTCATCTACATAACCAAACACATTTGCTCTACATGTTTCGTTGAACTCATAAACTCAGATTTTATTTTCTATATCATCTTTTCCTGAGATTTCTAGTTTTTTTTCTACTATATTTTCTATAGGTAATCCATGACAATCCCAACCAAAATTTCTTTCAACTTTTTTTCCCATCATTGTTTGGTATCTTGGGATTACATCTTTAATAGTACCTGCTAGTATGTGTCAGTAGTGAGGAGTTCCAGTTGCAAATGGAGGACCATCGTAGAAGTTGAATTCTTCAGCAGTTGCTCTTGTACTTATAGATTTTTTAAATGTATCATTTTCTTTCCAGTAGTTTAGAATTTCTTCTTCAAGGCGAGGGAAAGATTGTTTTGGGTTTACTTTTGGGAACATAAGGGAATAAAAAATTATTAATTAAATCAACATATCAATCAATTTCAAAGCTTCTTCTTTGTAATCTGATTCCTTGAATTCGGCATAGAGAGTTGCTTCATTTAGGATATCATCTAGTTCATTTACTTCGTCTTCTGTGAGATCTCAAAGGATTGCTTCTTCGAGTACTTGATCTAGTCAGTCAAAATTGTCTGCTTCAAGTACTTCTTTTAGTTTTTTTAAGTATTCATTTTTCATGGTTTAATTTAATAATTAAAATTATTTTATTTGTTTGTAACTTTCTATTTCATCTCATTTGAAATAAAATTCATATTCTACATATTCTCAGTTTAAAACTCTTGGAAGCCAATAAATATCATCTTTCCACATTTTATCATATGGAATATTATTTATATCATACCAATCTGGTGACATTTCTTCAGTTTCAATTGCTTCTCAGTTAAATTTGAGTATTTTAAAAATATTTACTTCTATATCCCATTCTGGTTTATCTAAAAAGAAAAATTTTATATATCAAACTATTTGTAGGTCATTAATTTTTACATCTATTGTTGTTTCCTCTTTTACTTCTCTTATCATACAGTTTTCAATATTTTCACATTTATCAACTTTTCATCAAGGTCAATTTAATTTTCATGCTCAAAATCATCTTTTTTTCATGCATAGAAGGATTTTATTATCTTTGCTAATTATTCAAAGTGTAGCTTTTATCATTTTTAAATTTATAATTAAATTAAAAGTTTATCTAACCATAGCTATTGCTTCAATCTCAATTAATGCTCATTTAGGAAGTGATTTTACTTCTACAAGAGTTCTTGCTGGCTTAAGTACAAAATAGTCTTTGTATAAGTCATTTATTTTTTCTACATGTTTCATATCTGATATGTAAATTGTAGTTTTCACTACATCTTTTAATCAAAGTTTATGCTCTCACAATACTGCTCTTATGTTTCTACAAGCTTGTCTTGTTTGCTCTTCTATCCCTCATGGTACTAATTCATCGCTACCTGGATCAAGTGCTATTTGTCAGCTACAAAAAACTAGATTTCAAGCAAGAGTAGATTTAGAATAGTGTCAAAGTACGTGAGGAGCTTGTGCTGTCGAAAAAATAGTTATTTTCTTGTCTGTTTTTACATTTTGATTTGTTTCAGTTGCAGTACTAAATATTTTCATAATTATGTAATTAATAAATTAAATTATTTTTTCAGGAACTTTTGCGATTACTTCTATTTCTATCATTGAAGATCTAGGTAATCTAGAAACTTGTACTAGTGATCTTGGAGGATTTGTTACAAAATAGCTTTTGTACAATTCATAAACGGTTTGAAATAAATCTAAGTCTGTTATATAAATAGTTGTTTTTACTACATCTTTCAAACTTACTCATTGTTCAGAAAGTAGAGATATAATGTTTCTACAAGCTTGTCTTGTTTGTTGATCTATTCAAGGTAATAGTACATTGTTTAGTGGATTAACTCATATTTGTCAACTACAAAATAGAAATCATCAAGATATAGAAGTTTTTGCAAAATAAGAAATTGCTTTTTGATTTTCAAATGTACTGAAATTTATTATATCTCAGTTAAGTAAATCAATTTCTTCCTGAGTAAGGTTACTTACATCTTTATTTTCTATTCAAGTAATATTTTCTTGTAATTTTGTATTTGTAGAAAAAATTGTTTCCATAAAAATATTATTACAAAATAAAAAGCACATAAAAATGAGATTTTTATCTCAAAATTATATGCTTTCGGTCCTTCGAAGCTTTGTGCTAAGAAGGAAGGTACCACCTAAAGCTATGCTTAATTTAAATTTTTAACGAAGTTTTTTCTTCGGAAAGGTCTACTTATGAAAAAGTTTTAACTTAATCATTTTCTTCTTTCAGCTTGTCTGTTGATAGCAGACTCAAATGCTTTTATTTACACTATTATTTTACATAAATATTATTTTTTTCAAGTTTTTCTAATACTTCTTTTATGTTACTAAATTTTTTACTATAAAATCTGTTTCAAGAAATTGTATGTTTTATAAAAAAGTTATTAAAATACTTTGAATTTAGATTCCATAAATCTGGAATTAATAAAAGTCATTTTTGATAAAAAACTAAACTTTCGTTTTTATAATTTTCAAGTTCTAAAATACTTCAGCACCAAAAATAATTTTCAGCAGTTTTATAATAATTAGTAAATTCTCTACAATTTTCAAGTAAATTTTCTTTATCATTTATTATCAAATTTTTATAATAAATTTCTGGTTTTATTTTGTAGTATTTTAATCATTTTTCATACATTCAATTTTCTATAAAATAAGCTGGATATTTGAAAATATTTAATGCTTTTTGAATTTGATAGTTTTTATAATTTATTTCTGCAAAGTAAAAATTTATGAAATAAAATAGTGAAAAAAAATAAAAAATTATTGGGACAAAAAATAAATATTTTTTATTTTTTATAGTTAAAGTATTTTTGTTTTTTTCTACTAAAACAATTGAGATAATTAATAATAAAAATACATAATGAACTATACTTGAAAAGTTAAAAAAACTAAAAGCAAAAAATAAAATAATCGAAGCAAAATAAATGGTATTTTTTGTTTCTTTATAAACTAGAAAACATACACACAAGCCAAGAATTAATCAAAATATTCATGTACTATAAAATATATCTAAGAAAAAGTTGTGACTTCTATCAGCAGTGAAACCATAGTTTTCATATATGTATAATAGAGGATTTTTTTCTCGATTAAAAACTAAATCTAGAGTTTCAAATCAGTTTCAAAAAATAATTATTTTCAAGTCTCAAAATATAATTGAAAGAGTATTTTTCCAAATATAAAATCTAGAAATAAATGAATGAAGTTTTTCAGGAAAGTAAAAAAATATAATTAAAAATCATACAATAAAAAATATTATTGAAGTTAAAAATCATCTTTTTTTTCCGAGTAAAAAAAATAATAAATATACAAAAAATAATCAAATTGAGATAAGTGATTTTGTGAGAAAAAATACTAAAAAAAATAATAAATAAAACAAAATATTTTTTAAATTTGGTTTATAATTATTGAAAATAATTGGAATAAAAAGTAACAAATAAAGTGATAAATATTGTTTATTTCAAAAAGTTGAAATTGTACTATTTATTGTGTTTTCATATTTTAAACTTGGAAAGAAATATTCTTTAATTCAGATAAGTAAAACTACAAATACTGATAATAATGAAATTTTAAGAAGTTTATTTAAAAGCTTTCTATCTTTATTAATTAAAACAATAAAAATTCATAAAAGATTCAATATCATCAATGCTCAATGTCATTTTATATTATTTCAAAAAAGTGAAATAAAAGGAGATATAGAAAAAAATGTTCAAGATATTATTAAAAGTAAAATCATTATCAATATCTTTGGATAAATTATTTTTATTGTTCTTTTTTTTAAAAATCTTTCAACAAAAAAAGATATGATTACAAGAGATGAAATCATAGCAAAAAATATAACTTTTGTAAACTCAAAATTTCAGTTTACTAGAGAATTAAAATCAAATCAAAAATAGTTAAGAAAACTTGAATGAATCAATGGAAGTGTGAATACTAAAATGTATAAAAATATATTTGACATTCAGTGATAAAATTATATAAATATTACACAGTATAATTATTTTATGTATATGAGTGAAATACCACAAATATTATCTTTAACTTGAAAGATTAAACAAAGTTCTACTTGAGTAGAGTATAAGTTTGATTTCTCATTATATATTGATTCTAAAATTAGAAATATTTTAGATAATTGATGATTTGGTAAGGAACAAATTGAAGCTTTTTGATTAGATGAATGGTTTAGATGTGTACAAACCTATCAGGTTGTGTAGTAAATTTTCATAAAATTACTACGGCTAAA
>DYHI01000034.1 GCA_020724225.1 Candidatus Altimarinus sp.
GTATCGAATAACACTTTTTTGAATTAATAACGAATAGTGAATAATTAAGGAATAATTACCAAAATTATTATTTATTCATTATTATTTATTAATTCAAAAAAGTGTTATTCGATACACATTGTCATACATACCTTTCAAAACAAAAAAGTGAAAATGATGTTTTGCAGAATATAAAGAATCAAAAGAATCTATTTATTACAAATGTTTGAGTTGATTTAGAATCAAGCAAGCACTCAATAGAAATTGCCGAAAAATATGATTTTGCTTATGCTTCAGTTTGAATTCATCCATGTGATATATGAAAAATTCATAATTTGGATGAAGCTATTAAAAAATTAGAAAATCTAGCAAAAAATGAAAGAGTAGTTGCTGTTTGAGAATGCTGACTTGATTATTATCGGCTTAAAAAAGAACTGACTAATTTTACGAATGTCATTCCTGTGAAAACAGGAATCTATAGCAAAGAAAAACAAGTAAAAAGTACTCAAGGAACAAAATATTTAAAAAGCAATTATCAAAAAGATAATTTAATAAGTTCTAATGAGTTGATAGATCCCTGGTCAAGCCAGGGATGACAGTTAATTGAACAAAAAAAGAAACTTCAAAAACAATTCTTTATAGCTCAAATAGAACTAGCAAGAAAACTCGATTTACCTGTAATTATTCACAACAGAGAAGCAAAAGATGACATCCTTAATATTTTAAAAGAAACTGATTTCAAAAATTTTATTATGCACTGTTTTTCTGAAAATCTAGATTTTGCAAATGCTTGTCTAGATTTTTCACCAAATGCAATGATAAGTTTTAGCTGAATACTTACTTTTAATAGTACAAAGGAAATACAAGAAACAGCATCAAAAATACCTCTAAAAAATATACTTATAGAAACTGATTCCCCTTACCTCACACCAACACCTTTTAGATGACAAGAAAACTACCCTAGTTATGTACAATATGTATTTGAAAAACTTTGTAGTTTGAGAACAGAATCAAAAGAAGAAATAGAAAAACAAGTTTGGGAGAACAGTTTAGAAATATTTAAAATAAAAACAGATAATTAATTATCTGTTTTTATTTTTCTTCTAATTCCTTGTAAAATATTTCATTTTTATTAAAACATTCTTTAAATCATTCCGGATCTCCGTAATCTGCAAAATGTTTTTGCCATGGATGTCATCATTTTAATTTTCTTGAAGCTTTTATAGGACACCAATATCTTTCAGTCCTTCAGGCTATTTCTACTGCATATGAAAAGAGTCAGTTTACCCGAGAGCAATAAATACAATTCGCTTTTTCTATTACATTCAAATAATCAAGATATCTTCTATCATAAACTATATAATCTTTTCTTTTTACAAATGGTATACCATAAAGTCTAAAACAAGTTTGTTGGAAAATCCATAAAAATGTATCTAATATAAATGCAGGAACAATCATCATGTAAATAAATGGGGCAGATATAAGGTGCCTTATTTGAGATGTAAATATATATCTTAATATTCATTCCTTAAATTTCCTATTGTATTCTCTTGTTTTTTTAGTAAAAATAACCTTTCTTCATTCTATATAAAATGAATAAGTTTTTTTTAGATGTTCATATTCTTTTAATAAATCTTTCTTTTTTTGCTCAATCTCTTTGAGTATCTCATTTATCTTGGAAATCATAAAATAATAAAAAATGTAAAATAAAAAATGTAAAATTTAGGTATCAAAAAAAAATCTAATCTAAAAACTAGAAACTATAATCTGTTATATTTTAATTAATAAAAATAAATTTGCAATACAAAAATAATCTTATATAATATAGCAGTAATTAGAAAAGTTTGAAGAATCACTTTTTTAAAGGAAAATCTAAATTTTCAAGAAACAAATTTTAAGATAGAGCTATACTCCATACCATTTCAGTACTAATATATTGAAAAATCCCTTAAAAGTTGTTTTATATAAATAAAGTTTATTTATAAATCTCCGGACGATACCATAAATGGTAACCAATAACCAGTAGATACAACTTTCAGAGATATTCCTTTTCATAAAAAATAACAGATTTATTCTAACCTTAATTAAAAAAGGTTTATTTTTATGTAACATTTAGAGAGAAAAAACTTTGCTAATTCAAAAATAAGCAAAAATTAAAGTAAAATACTAAAGACGAAGGTAATAATTACAAACTTTAGTTGATTTTATTAAACAAATTTTTGCTTATGCACCAAAATAAAATTGTTTTTCCAATTTTCAGAAAATAAATGAGAATTTTTCCTTTTTCCTAGATTTTAGATATGCTAAAATCAGGAAATTGTTTTCGAATTTATTGAAGATTTTGGAAAAATAAAATATTTTCGGTAATTGTAAATATAATTTTTAACATATTTAAAATATGAATTTTAACGAACTTTGACTTAAAGCTGATATTGTAAAAGCACTAGATGAAATTGGGTATACAACTCCAACTAAAATACAATCAGATGTAATAGCTGAATCACTTAATTTAAAAAATATTATTGGACAATCTCAAACTGGTACTGGTAAAACAGCTGCATTTGTATTGTCATTATTACAAAATCTAGATAAAAAAAGAAGATGAACTCAAGCACTTATTATAGCTCCTACAAGAGAACTTGTAAGTCAGATAAAAGATGAGATATTTAAATTATCAAAGTACCATAGAGTATCATCATTAGCAGTATACGGATGAAGTCCTATCTACAAACAAATAGATATGATTAGAAGATGACAAGATATAATTATTTGAACTCCTTGAAGAGTTATTGATTTAATTGAAAGAAAAGTTTTGAAACTTGAACATATAAATTTCTTTGTACTTGATGAGGTAGATAGAATGCTTGATATGTGATTTGTAGATGATATAGAATTTATTTGGGACTGATTAACAAACCTTAAACAAGTATTTTCATTTTCTGCTACAATAACTCCTGAAATAAAATCAATTATTGAAAAACATTTATGAGTTGATTATACATATATTAAATCAACAAATGAGATTACAACAGAAAAAATAGATCATTCTTTCCTTGAGACACCTCACATTAACAAATATGAGTTACTACACAAATTCATAGAAATGCATAAATCACAAAAAACTATAGTATTCGTACAAACAAAAAGAGATACCGAAGATTTGGCTGATAGATTGATAAGAGATTGATTTAAGGCTTCATACCTTAATTGAGATATGAGACAAAGAGAAAGATTTAAAGCTTTGAAAGATTTCCAAGAATGATATACAAATATATTTGTAGTTACTGATGTAGCTGCTAGATGATTAAACATGCATAATATAGAGCTTGTAGTAAACTTTGACGTTCCTACCGATCCAGAAAGTTATATACATAGAATTGGTAGAACAGGTAGAGCTTGAGCTAGTGGAAAAGCAATTACTTTTGTTTCTGGTAGTGAAAGATATGCACTAAAAAACATAGAAAGAACTAACAAAATAAAAATAAAACAAGTAAATAATGAATGAGTTGAAGTTGAAAGAGTTGAGGAAAGATCAAGCTCTGGAAGATGAGGTTTTGGTGGAAGAGGTAGAGGTTGATTTGGTTGAAGAAACTCTTGAGGAAGATGAGGTTTTTGAGGTGGAGGAAGAAGTGGATGATCTAGATTTGGATGATGATCTAGAGATGGTAGAAAGGATAGAGAATTTGATAATAGATGAGATAAATGAGAAAGATCATTTTGATGAAGAAGAAATAATTCATTTAGAAAATCTGATGACAGTAATTCTTCTTCTCATAGAGAATGATGATATTTTGCAAGAAGAGACAAGGTGAATTCTGAAAGAAGAGAGGGTACCCTGGGGTATGAGAGAAGATGACAAAGATCTAGTACTAGAAGAGATAATGATAGAGGAAGCGATAATTCTAGAAGTGGTCACAGTGGTTACAGATGAAATAGAGGTAAATAATTTTAATATTTAATCATTTTTTATGGAAAAAATAATGGATGAAAAAATGGATTCATTGGTAAAAGCAATTAATTCACTTACAAAAACTGTTAATTCTCTTGAACAAACTATTATTTCCTTAGAAAAAAGACTTGAAAATTCAGAAAAAAAGTCAGAAAAACCTAGTTATAATTCTAGAGAAGAAGTTTTTGGTGAAAAAAGAGCTTACTGAAATAAAGATTTCAATTCTGATAAACCAAGTTATCATAAAAGAGATAACAACTATGGATGAGAAAGAAAAAGTTACTGAAGTAGAGATTTTGAGTCAAAAACAAGTTACCCAAAAAAAGATGATTCATTTAGAAAGACAGAAAATAAATGAGAATACAGAAAACCAAGTGAATATAGAAATTGATGAAGCGATACAAGAAGATGACAAAGAAGCACAACAAGAAAAAGTTGATGAAGAAGTAAATAAAACAAAAAAACAAAGATTTTAACTTTGCTTTTTTATAAAATAACTCAATCTACAATACTATAAACAGCTCTTAATCTCTTTTCTCAAGGTATTTTTAGTCACTCTCACTTAATTATTCATTTATTTTCTAATCTATCTAACAAAACATATATTCAAGCAGAAGAAATTTTACCAGTAAGTAATGTTCATATAAAATACGGATAACATTTTTCTCAATTTCAATTATCAATAAGATATTTAATTAATTTTAAAATAACTCATTCAGATTCAGTTAATTTTATTTCAAATCAATTAAATTTAACAAAAGAAATATATGATTTAAAAAATCAATCAGGAAAAACAATTTTAGTTTGTTCGATTTTTCAAAGATTTTCTTTAACAGCATCAGCAAACACTCAACAAGCTTCTAAAATCAAATGTCTTTCAATCGGTTCTAATTTAAACAATGCTTCTCATTCAATTGTTCATGGTGAAAACGGATAATTTAATCTTTTTCACATAAAAAAACAAACTTAGTTATATATTAAATATAATAGTACATAAATATTGATAATAATCAAACAAAAAATCCCAAAATTAATTTTGGGATTTTTTGTTTGATTTATTAATTAAATTTTAATATTTCTTACACTTTCTCTTCGATCCTCATCAATTCATTATATTTAGCTACTCTATCAGTTCTTGATAAAGATCAAGTTTTTATAAATCAAGTATTTTTAGCGACTACTAAGTGTGCTATAAAAGTATCTTCCGTTTCTCAAGATCTATGAGAAATAATAGATTTCATACCTGCTTTTGTTGCCATATCAATTGAATCAATAGTTTCTGAAACTGTTCAGATTTGATTTAATTTTATTAAAATAGCATTTGCCATACCTTGTTCTATTCACATAGCAAGTCTTTCTATATTTGTAACAAATAAATCATCTCAAACAAGCATGATTTTATCTCATAGTTTTTCAGTCATCAATTTCCACCCTGCAAAATCATCTTCTGCCATACCATCTTCAATTGATATAATTGGATATCTTTCTACTAAATCAGCATAAAAATCAACTATTTCAGCACTTGATAACACTTTTCATTCTCATGATAAATTATATTTCCCTTCTTTATAAAACTCGCTTGATGCTACATCAAGTGCAAGTTTGATTTGCTCAGTTGTATATCCTGCTTTTTCAATAGCTTCAATTATAACTTTTATAGCTTCTTCATTTGAACTTAAATCTGGAGCATATCCTCATTCATCTCAAACTGATGTTGATAATCATCTATCATGTAGGATTTTTTTCAAATTGTGAAATACTTCTGCTCACATTCTTACTGCATCTTTTATAGTTTTAGCTCAAACTGGAACTATCATAAATTCTTGAATATCTACATTGTTATCGGCATGACTTCATCAATTTATTATATTCATCATTGGTGTTGGTAATAATTTTCATTTTCATTCACCCAAATATTCAAATACTTGTTTATTTTCAGATTTACTAGAAGCTACAACAAATGCCATAGAAACTCACAAAATTGCATTTGCTCATAAGTTATTCTTGTTTTTTGTTCAATCTAGCTTAATCATAAGTTGATCTAACTCTCTATAATTTGCAAAACTTTTTCATACAATTTCACTTTTTATTACAGTATTTACATTTTCAACTGCTTTCAATACTCATTTTCAAAGGTATCTAGATTTATCTCCATCTCTTAATTCCAAAGCTTCATGTATACCTGTAGAAGCTCAGCTTGGAACTATAGATCTACCAAAACTTCAATCATTTAAAGTTATTTCTACCTCAACTGTAGGATTTCATCTAGAATCAAGAACTTCTCTTGCAAAAACATTTTGTATAGTGTACATAATAAAAAAATTACAAATTAAAAATTAAATTAAACTCTCAATCATCTCACTAGGTTTCACAACTCACATCAATTCTAATATAGTTGGAGCAATATTTGCAAGTCATCAAAAATCTTTAGTTTTCTGTATTTTTCAATTTTTGATATACCATAGTGGTACAAAGTTTGTAGTATGTGAAGTTTTTGGACAAACTTTTGTTCACATTTCCTCACAATTACCATGGTCAGCAGTAATTAACAAATCTATATTATTTTTATCACAAAATAAAATAGTTTTAGCAACAACTTCATCCAATTTCATTACAGATTTTATACTTGCTTCCATATTTCATGTATGTCCTACCATATCTCCATTTGCATAGTTCAAAACAGTAAAATCAAAATTTAAAGAATTTTCTAAGTATGCTTGTAAAATTTCTCATGAACTCATTTCAGGATCTAAGTCATATGTTGCTACTTTATTAGATGGAATAAGTATATCTTGTTCTCACTCAAAAACAATTTGTTTTCCTCAATTAAAAAACTTAGTAACATGTGCAAATTTTTCAGTTTCTGCAATATGAAGTTGTGTTAAGTTATTATTTTGCAATACTTCACCTAAACAATTTACTACTTTTTCATCTTCTATGAAATAATTTCAAATATATTCTTTGTAATATTTTGTCATAGTAGAAAAATACAGATTTCTAAATTCTTTTCTTTCAAATTCGGTAAAATTTGCTTCAACAAATACTTTTGACAACTCTTTTGCTCTATCACTTCTAAAGTTCAAGAAAAAAACACTATCAGAGTCAGAAACTTGTTTTCAATCACTAAAACCAGCAGGTATTATAAATTCATCTGTTAATCAATTTTCATAACTTTTTTTAACATATTCTATTACAGATAAATTAGTTTTATTGTTTGCAAAAACTATTTCATCATAAGCTTTTTTCACTCTATCCCAATTATTATCTCTATCCATTGCATAGTATCTTCAAGCAATTGACGAAACCTTTATGTTATCATAGTTTGATAATACATTTTTCTCAAAATCTATAAATAAATCTAGAAATGATTTAGGTTCTAAATCTCTTCAATCAGCAAATAAATGCAGATAAACAGATATATTTTTAGGTATAATTTTTAATATTTTTTCTAAGTGTGTTGAATGTGAATGAACTCATCCTGGTCAAAAAAGTGTAAATAAATGAAGTAAAGAATTATTATCTATTACATTTTTGATTCAATTTTTAAAATTTTCTAGTTTTTCAAATTCACCTGAGTCGAAGCTATCATCTATTTTTACTAAACTTTGTTTTATAATCCTTCAAGCTCAGATAGTCATATGCCCTACTTCAGAATTTCACATCTGTCAATCTGGTATTCAAACAGCTCTACCTGAAGCATCTAGACGAGTAATAAGCTCAGAAAATAATCTATTAAAAGTTGGAGAACTAGCTTTTACTATACTATTTTCTTCAAGAGTTTTTTCATTTATACCAAATCAATCAAGAATTAGAAGTGTAACTTTTTGCATAATATTTTTTATTTATTTTAAAACGGCTCCATATTAATAAGAAAGGTAAAAAAGTAAAATTAAAATCAAATAAATAAATAGAAAAACTTTACATTACAATAAAATTATGCTAAAATATAAAAAATATTTTAAAAAAAGATTATGATAAATACCCAAATTAATTCACTGAATGTACAAAATAACAGTATAAAATCAAGATTATCAAACTTACTTAAGACTCCATGACTTGATAAAATTCTTGAACTTACTTATACTTATAAACCAACTTATGAAATAAATTGAAGAAAAATTTTCTTCAATAAAGATATTTTTGAGACTTTTGTATGAAAAAAGTTTTGAGATAAACCATTCTTAAACGAAGAAGAATTCAAAGATTTAGAAAAAATAATTAGAGAAAAAGTATTTAAACTTGTTGATGAGTTTAATAAAATTTTAAAAGAAATAGAAAAATCAGATACAATAAATTGAACTAAGAGAGGAATAATAATTGAGGCTATAAACTACAATATAACACTATTACAATATTTTTTAAATTCACTTATTTTTGAACTTAAAAAAGCTTGATACAAAAAATATTTAACTAAATCACAAATAAAAAATAAGGTTAAGAAAAATGAAGAATTTGAGCAAGTACTTTATGGTTGAAAAATAATAGATAACGAAGAAGAAGCTTTGAAATGCTTTGATTTCATTAACACAGAAACAGAAAAAAATAAATCAAAAATTTCTCTTGAAAGATATAATGAACTACAATCATATATTGCAAAAATTAAAAAAGCTTTAGAAGAAAGATGATATGAAGTTTGAAAAAAATATATCTATACCAAATCTGAAAACAACGAAACGAAAGTCTTTAGAGATATATTTTGAAAAACAGAAATTGATAGAGATACATATATTCAAATTTTTGATATGATTTTTGAAGCACTATGATTAAGGCAAAGAAGTCGTTTAACAAGTGCCTGATCAGTCTATGACTGACCTGAGTTTTTAGATATTCCTGATAATGATAAATTTGCAAATCTTCCTTTAGATAGAATATTAAAACTAGTTTCCCATGAAATTTTATGACATTACATAAGTCAGAGGAATCATGAAAAATATTTTTGAGAAATTAGATGAGAATGAAATGTTGAAAAAGATGAGTGAATGGCGATGTTACTTGAAACAATTATGCATAGATGAGAAGATATTTACTCTATAAATCCTATTTCACCTAAATTTTCTACACTTTTTGCATGAGAAATATTAGAAACAAGTGAATACTTAAGATTTATTGATATATACTGAGATCTAACAAGGAAATTAACAACAAATGAAGCAAGATTAATAAGATATAAAAGAAACCAACAAATAAATTGAGTATGAGTTCAACATAAAGATACGACATATATAAGATGACTTATGAAAATTACTGATTACTTAAAAAACTGATGAGATATTTTCAAGTTAATTAATGGAAAATTTTCAATTAAAGACATAAGTTCTTGAAGAGTTGATTTTTCACAAAATGAGGATTATTTAATAACATTTTTTATAGTTGATATAGTTATATATAAAGTTTTACAAAAAAAGTGATTAATAAAAGAAAAACTAAATAAAGAGTCTTTTAAAGAATTTTTAAAAAGAAAGTACCACTACTTATGAATAGATTTCGATAGATTACTTAATGATTCAAGTAGATTTCAAAAACTTATTGCAAATAAAGTATTTAAAGTTATTGACTGAAAAATTAATTAATCAAATCCAAATCTTCAATTTTAATCTTCCCTATCATCAATTTTTCTATATCTCATCAATTTTCAATCCATTTTTTTACTTTTACATATCAATCAAGATAAACTTTATCCTTGGCAAAAAAAGCTCAAGGATTTTTTATACTTGTATCTTTTATTCACTTTTTAAATCTAATAGTAGTTTTAAATACTTTTATATAATCATTTCACTTTAATTTAAAACAAATTTTAGCTAAATCTTGGAAATCTAGTTTTTTTGCTAAATCAATTAGATAATAGTTTTGATACATAGCATTTTTTTCATATCATTCTGGAAAGTACGATAAACTATTATAAACAGCTAATCATTCTTCTGTTTCTAAATAATTTGCAGTTCATGATTCTAAAATATTCCATCAAGTGTTTTTTCAATTAATTGATCTAACAAGATGCACTCAAATCTCATGAGCAATAACTCAATCCAATTCATTTTCCTTAAAAACTCAGTCAGCAGAAACTCTTACCTCAACTTTTCACTTCTTTCTTGTTACTGAAATTCTAGACATATTTGATGTAGATAAAACAACCTTTACTCAAGTAATTTTTTATATATTCAACAACATATGATTGATCTAATACTTTTCATAATATTTTATCATCATTTAAAAATCATAACTTATACTCTGCATTTTTTACTAAATCTTTATCTATTTCTCAAAAAAGTAAATTATTGTAATACTCTATTTTTACAAAATCATCATTTTTATATGATTTTATCAATGCAAGCCTATTTGATATCTCATCCAACTTATCCCTAAACAATTTAGAAAAAGATGATTTCAATTCTAAATCCTTTTTGAAGTATAGATCCCTTAATTTCAAAATTTCATTTTCTAAATCAACAATCTTATCATAAGAAAAAAAGTTATATTCAAAAATTGGATTATAATTTCAATTTAATTCTATAAATTTATCTAATTCTCATAAAAAATTTGTAGGTTTTAATGCAATAGTTAAACTAACTTTTTTATCCAGTTTCATTACTTTTTCATCAATAATTTTCAAGAGATTTATTTCATTTTTATTAGCTTTTTTTGGTATAAACAGAATATCCTTTTTTAAATTTTCTTCTGGTTTTATAAAGTAATCTTTAACTTGATTAGTTCATAAAATAACAAAATTATCATCCAGTTTTTCATCAATCTGAAATTTTATATTTTCAAAAACTACATTTTCATTTATCCCTATTGAAAAATCTTTTGATTCTTGAAATATCTCGAATAAATACTTAGAAATATAACTTTTTGTTTTACTTAAATCTACTTTTAGTATTACTTCTTCTTCATTATCTCAGGAAATAATCCTAGCATTTTGTGCTAAATACAATATCTTACCACATGCAATTTGTGATGTAAGTTTAGTTGAAAATAATGATTTTGATAATTCTACTCATTTTTCTGGTTCAGATATCTTTAAATCCTTAATTTTATCAAGTCTCTTTTTTAATGGCAACAAACATACATTTTGAATTTCAAGTCAGGCTCTAGCATTTATTTCAAGTATTTTAGGTCAATTTTCAGTTACTACCCAATCAAGTGCAAGATATCACAAATTTACAAAAAATTGTGTTTTTGAGGAGGCAATCAATATATCATCCCAAAAAGGAATTTCAAATTCTTTTAAATTATTATATTCAATTGGAAAAGACTTAGTAAAAACTTCTCAATTTAATGCCATAGTATTAATTATTCAAGATCAAACTTCAATTCAAAGTCAAATTCAACCTTGTGATAAATTTGCTTTTCATTCACTTTGTTTAGTCGGCATCCTTACCATAGCAGCAACAGGAACCATATTATAGACTATTACCCTAATATCAGCTAATCAAAAATCACAAAATTTTTCAAATCAATTTCATGCTATCAATTTTTCTTCTATCAATATCTTATCAAATCAATAATTTAGAGAAAAATCTCAGTTCAATATATCATGCATATGGTCTATTAGAAATGATTCATCAACTATATTATCTTGAACTTTGTATTTTCAATTTTTTAAATTTTTAACTATCAAAATCCCCTGTCATCTACTTCAAAAAACAGGTTTAATTACAAAATAATCTTCCTTTAGAGACTTCAAATCAAAGCTAGAAAGTTGTTTTTTTGATGAAATCACTGCTAAAGTTTTTGGTACTCAAATTCATCTTTCTTCTAAAAACATTTTAGTTTCTATCTTGTTATCAGCCAAATTGATTGAAGATTTTGGATTTAGCTTTTTTATGTAATTTAGATTTCTTTCATTCATTGAAAGTATTCAAAAGTCAAACATTTTTTAAGTTTTAGGTGTAAAACATAAACAGGTTGTGTAGAAAGTACTTATGAATAAAATTACTCGGAAC
>DYHI01000035.1:0-10992 GCA_020724225.1 Candidatus Altimarinus sp.
TCAGAGAAATAATTATACTTTTGTTTTAATATATCACTTTTTTTAGCCTTTTCTTTAAATGAATTATTATGTAATACAAAATAGGTAAAACTTTCTGCGAAATCTTCATATTTATTTGTCATAGAATATCCTGAAACAAAATCAGATCAAGTTAATCAACTTTTTATAACTTTTGTACTTTCCCATGATATATCATAAAAATATTTACTTGGATCAATATTATTAAAAACTGAACTATCTAAATAATATATATCTAAATGATGTGCAAACTCATGAATAAAAACAGATACTATTTCTTCATTTTCATAATTTTTTATTCAAAATAATTTTATTACTCATCATTTCATTTTTCATCTTACATCATACATTATTTTATTTAGCTCCACTGTTAAATCTATAACTTTATCGTTTATAATTGTTGAGGATAGTATTTTTTTCAAAATAAAAGTTTGTAAATTTACATCATTTGAAAAATTATCTGGAATATATGTAAAATAAAAAGGGTTTAATTTAATTATCTCCTTTTCTTTTACAGCAGAAATAGTCTCAAAAACATTATTATCCAATGTTTTTGAATTTACAAATGAAGAATTATTATTTAATTCTTCATTTGTAGCAATTTTTGTAGATTCAAGTGAGATATCTGGTTCAATTTGCAAAAACAAACTTCTATCAATATATATTTCTTCAGCTTGTTTTGAAGATGATTCAAAAAAATAAGTCTTAATAAAAAAAATTATTAAGCTAAAAAAAATTGTAAGAATTATTATTACTAAGAAATCTTTTTTAGGCATAAAGGGAATTATAATCAATATATCAAGTTAACTAACAATGCAATTATTCAAGATGCTGAAACTAATCATAAAAACCCAACTAGAGACCATTTTATTATATTTTTTCATTTTTTGATTTTTTCATCATTTCATCAACTTGCAACAAGCACCATAGAACCATAAGCTATAAATCATATAGCAGCAAGGGCTAGGATTATTGATACATTTTTTATGAAGTTTAGAATAATGGTTTTAAATCAACCAGATACAGTTAAATCATTTGATTGAACAACAGTAGATCAATCTAAACATCATTGCAAGGTAGTTTTCATATCTCATATATTTCAATCTTGTTTACAAGCTGAATAATCAGATAGAACAGGATTAAAGGCAAATAATGATAATACCAAAAATGAAAATATTAGGATTTTTTTTATCATATAAAAACTTAATAATAAATAAATTCATAACTGTCATTCCTGCCTTCGCAGGAATGACAAACATCTTTAAATTATAATCCTATTGTAGTTACAAGTTTTACTATTCCCCAAGATAAACCAATAACTACAAGTCCTATAACAGCATACATAAGCATTTTCCAAGCTTTTTTAAATTGTTCTTCATTTCAAGACGAAGTTATAAAAAGATATCCTATATATACAAAAACTCAAATAGTTATCAATGCCAAGAGTCAAAAAGTATAATCTACTATAGTTTTAAAAATACTATCAATAACTCATGTTCAAGTTTTATCTCCTGGTTTTATTATAGAAGGTCAATCAGGAATAATATCTGTTTGTAAATCTGCATAAACAAAAATACTTGAAAATAAATAACTAATAAAAAGTAAGATTTTAAATATTAAATTTTTATACATAGATTAAATTTATATTAATAACTAAGAAAATGATTTAGGAGATAATTAAAACTATTGCTAGCACTGACTACATTCATTATTAATTATTCACTTTTCACTATTAATTATAGCGTTATACTTGCATTATTTATTGCATTTATCATAAAATATCATGAAATAGATATAAATACTGCCACAAGTGACCAAATAATCCATTTTTTTGCTTTTTTAGTTTTTTCTTCTTCTCATGAAGAAAGAATATACATCACTCAAGCCCACATAAGTGCTATTACTGCGACAACTGCGACATATTTTATAAGTTCTGCTACAATACTTCAAATCAAATTTACTGATACATCATTATCTTTTCAACATCTCGGTAATCAAGTACATTCAATTTCTGGTCAATTAGCTGCAAATGATACAAAATATGAACTAAGTCATACTAACAAAAAAATTAATTTTTTCATATATTTTATTTTGGTTGGTTATATAGTATAAATCTAACAAGACTAACTAGATAATAAGAAGATAATGCTATTACAAGAGCTGTTATTCAAGTCGTAAACATTGTTTTTCACTTCGAAAGCATCTCATCTTGTCAGTGATAAAATATCATATATCAAGCTCAAATAGACATTACAAGTAGTGCAATAACTCATATAGCTACCATTAAATTTTGAATAATTGTTGATAGTAAATTATTTGTAGTTCCAGTTAAATCTCAAGTATCATATGTTTTATTTCATGGAGTAATATCATTGGTATTAATCATAAATTCTGTCGAATTTAGACAATTTGGTCAAGTGCATGAAGTAGAATTTGTAGAATTAGATGCTCATCAATTATAAGATCAATAATCATCATTTTGCATTTGATTTGCCTCTGCATCATTATTAGCTCATCATCATTGAGTTCAATTATTAGTATTAGAAGTATTTTGAATTCATTCTGTTATATTGGTACATACTCAATTTGAACATCTAGCATCAACATTATTTAAAGAAAAAAATAGTAAAAATATCAATCCAATTATTGCTTTTTTTATCATAATTTATATAAAAATTATAAAACTTTCATAAATTTTAATAAAAATTTTATATTTAGCAAAAAATTATTAAAATAAACATAAATTTGTCATTCCAGCGAAGTCCGGAATCTACTTTATATTTTATTAAAAACTCTTCAATATATTATTTTTCAAAGATCTATTAGAACAATATATTGAAGATTCCCGCCTTCGCGGGAATGACACTAACTTTATAAAAATGAAAATTGCTATACTTCACGAAATGCTTGTAAAACTTGGTTGAGCTGAAAAAGTAGTTGAAAAAATCTCTTCTGTTTTTCCTGATGCTCCAATTTATACTTTGATCTATGACGAAGAAAAAGTATGAAAAGTTTTTCCAAAAGATAATGTAAAAGTAGCAAAATTAACACAAAAAATTTACAATTTAACTAAAAATCAAAGATTTTGTCTTCCTTTTATGCCTAAAGCAGTTGAAAGCTTAGATTTAAGTGAATATGATGTTGTAATTTGCTCATCCTCTTGATTCGCTCACTGAGCTATTACAAAACCAGAAACAAAATTTATTGTTTATTATCATTCTCCTGCAAGATACCTTTGGGATTGGACAAATGAGTATAAAAATGATATTTGATGGAATAAATGAATAAAATGATTTATTTTAAATCGTCTGTTTTTAAAATTAAGACAATGGGACTTTATAGCTTCAAATAGGGTTGATATAAATCTAGCAAATAGCAAAAATTCTGCACTTAGAGTTAAAAAATATTATAGAAAAGATAGTGAAATACTTTATCCACCAATAGAAACAAAGAGATTTCAAAAGGAAGTAAAGGGAATTTGAGTTTTATCTTCTTTTATTCCCCCTTTCGTAAAGGGGGCTAAGGGGGGGTTACCATCAACAAACAATGTGGCCAATGCTTTTATTACAAACAAAGAACAAAAAACCCCTAACCCCCTTTATGAAATGGGGAAAGGACAAATATGATATTACATCATTATCTCAGCACTAACAGAATTTAAAAAGATTGAAATAGCAATAGAATGATTCAATAAAATGTCTGATAAAAATCTGGTCATAATATGATCATGAAACTACAAAGAAACACTTGAAAATAAGGTTTCATGAAAAAATATAGTTTTTACCTGAGCTAGATATGGAGATGAACTTGTTGAATTAGTTCAGTGAAGTTTATGACTCGTTTTCCCATGAGAGGAAGATTTTTGAATAGTTCCAATTGAAGCAATGGCATGTTGAAAACCTATATTTGCATACCGTGCAGGATGATTACTTGAAACTGTTATTGATAACAAAACCTGAAATTTCTTCGATGACAAAAATTGATATGATTTTGTTCCAAAATTTTTAGAATTTGACGAAAAAGTATTAAATTGATTTTTTGACAAAGATTTTATAAAAAATCACGCAAATCAATTTGATGAATCTCACTTCGAAAAAAGACTAAAAGAAATAGTTTGAATATAAATTAGAAACTTAAATAACAGAAATATTAATTTTATTATTATTAATATTTAGAAAAGATGGGATTTTAGTGTGTGAAACGATAGTAATTACACTCCGTAAGCCACAAAATTTTGCCAGCTGAAATTCGAGCCCTCGCAAAGCTATTTATTACTTTTGGAATCAAAAGTAAGTCTAAATTATTTTTACTCATTGAAAATAATATTTTGCAATTTTTTTAAATTTTGTAAAATACCCTCATATATTAATTTTTATTTGTTAAAAAATTATGAACATTGCAAATACAATTTCAAAATTTCTTTTTATATTTTTCCTATTTTTACTTCCATTTCATGCTCTTATTATAACAACACTAAAGTGTAAATTTGGTATAGATACAAATATACTTAGATTTTGGAAAGAATGATTGGTTATAATTCTTCTTTTAATAACTTTTATTGATTTACATCTAAAAAAGAAAAAAATAAGCGATCTTTTGAGATGAAATTATTTAGTATGAACAACTATTGCTTTCATAATTTGCTCTTTATTTTACATATGATTTCCTTATCTAGAATTCAAAGTTTCAAATTTCTTGTGATTTAAATATGATGTATTTTTTCTATTTTGTCTGATTATATGAATTTATCTAAATTTTATAAAAGATAATTTTAAACTGCTTTTAAATACAATATTTATAGCATGATTTTCATGAATTACTGTATTTCTTCCATGGTATATTTTTTGAGATATATCTGCACTTAGTGACATATTTTGATACTCTGATAAAGTATCTACATATAAAGCAAATAGTTGTATAAGTTTTGCTCAAAATGTTACATGAGGACATCACAGATTTCAATGAACTTTTGCTTCACCTATAAACTTTTCTATATTTTTAGTAGTTTTTTATTTGATTTATTTAGGAAGTATACTTAGTTTAGAATTCAAAAATAAATCTTTAAAATATTTACTTTTAATAATTCCTACAATATTTGTAATCCCTTCTATTTTTTACTCTTACAGTAAAACATCTATTTTATGACTAGTTTTTTGACTAAGTTTATTTGCATACTTATCAAGTAAATTTATATTTAATAAATCATTAAACAAAAAACAGATAAATTATTTATATACTATTTTAATTATTATTTTTATATGAATTGTAATAGTAAAAAAAGATTTATTTTTACATCCTGAAGCAATACTAAATAGACTTGAAAATCTAAATAGATCTCTTGAAATGTTTTTATACAATCCTATTTGATACTGACTTTGAGTTGCATGACCTGCAAGCCAAATATGAAGAAGTATAGAATCACTTTGAAATTGGCAAATAATGGCACAAAGTACATCATCAATCGCTGTATTTTTACCTGAAAATTGGTATGTACAAATATTACTTGAACAATGAATTTTAGGATTATCTTTATTTTTGGGGATATTTATAATAATCTGATTAAAATTATTAGATATAATTAAAAGAAAAAAAGATTATTTAAGTATTGCGATTCTTTCAAGTTTCATGAGTATATGTTTTATGGCATTATTTTGTCATGCTTTTGAAGACTCAGCAATAGTTTACCCTTTATTTTTGGTGATTTGAGCATATATAGCAAAATACGGTAAGATAAATTAAATTATGAAAACTTTTTTCAAAAATAACATTTTTTTTATTATTATACTTTTTATAGGAAGCATATTTCATATAAGTTTCTTAAGTGTAAATGAAATACTAAAAAATGCTGATAGTTTTGCTTATTTACAAATGAGTTATCATTTTCAAAATTTTAGTTTAGAATGATTTTGAACATGATGGTTTTGATTTTTTTATAGTTTTTTTATTTCTATTTTTGATTTCTTAACTTTTTCATTAAATGAGTATTTTTGAGCACTTTATTTAAATATTATATTATTTTGAATTTCAGCTTATTTACTTTATAAAATCTGAGAATTATATCTAGAAAAAAAGTATAATTTATTTTTGATTATACTTTTTTATCTTTCTCCTATTCTTCTAAGTTTCAATATAACTATACTATCAGAAAATATTTATATTCCTGTTTTTTTATGATTGATTTTATATTTATTGAAAAATTTTTCTTTTGTTTCTAAATCAAGTTCGCAGTGACAGAAAGTAACAATAAAAAATCTATTTATTACTTCTTTATTTCTAGCATTATTATATTTTACTAGGGCTGAAGCATTTATATATATATGAAGTGTAATTCTAGTATTATTTACTTTAGAAATAAGAAATTCCAACTTATGATTTACAAATTATAAATTGTGGACTTCTACATTTAAAAAGTCTCTATTATTAATTTCCTTTTTCTTATTAATTATCTCTCCATATTTAGTTTATCTTCACTCTATTACTTGAGAGTGGTGACTTACCAATAAATGAACTTCAAACCTTAGACAAGCAGAATTAAGAGGAAAAGAAAAGATGGATGATAGTTGATTTGAACAAGCAGTTTGAGAATTAACTCAGGATAATCACTATCTCAAATCATGATTCGTATGATGATTAGCCTACAATGCGTGAGAAAAATGAAAAAATTTAAAATCATACCTCATAGAAAACCCGAAGGAAACTATAAAAAGAATAACAAATAATCAAATAAAACTTTACACAAAAAACATTCCAGAATTAATTATATGAGATTCAATTAAACTATTTTATTCAAAAGACTCATTATTTTTTAATAATTATTTATTTTTAATTTTTTGTTTAATTCCTTTATTTCTAACTATTTTTTGAATTTATAAACTATTTATAAATAAAAATTACCAATTTTTAATTATTTTTTTCTCTTTTTTTCTTATTGCTTCATTATTTTTTACTCTATTTTTTGTTTTAAATAGATACTTTATAATATTTTTACCAATATTTTTAATATTTCTAACTTACTGAATACAAAATATTAATTACAAATTACAAATTACAAATTACAAATTAAATAGAAATTTAACAAATTATATTCTAATAGTAGTAGTTATTTTAGTATACAGTTTATGAAATTATGCATATTATAACAGTATAAAATGAGAAGATTTAAAGTACGAAGTTAAAAAAATTGCTTGAGAATATCTAAAAAAATACTCAATACTTAATACTTGAGGTGTTAATACTGTTAGAATCATGGAAAGATTTCCAATAGTTACATATTATTCTGGTACAAAAGAAAGGTGGTTAACTCCTTATACGGAAAATCTTGATAACCTAATTGAATATGCAAAATACAATAAGATTGATTATTTAGTAGTTGATAGTCTAGACTTCAAGACATACAGACCTAAACTAAATTACTTACTTAATGATAACTTCGAAAATGATTTATTAATCAAATTAAAGTCTTTTCAAGTAAATAATGAAAAAGTTATTTTGTATAAATTTAATTTTTAGTATAATTTAAAAGGTTTATTTATTAACAAAATTTTATGATTAAAAAAATACTAAGTGCTATTTTGTTGTTAGTTTTTTTCACAAGCTCTTATAATATATCATTTGCTTCAAATTACTCAAATGATATAACAAGTGAAATAAATTTATCTAAATCAAAAATTAAGAAATTTAAAAATTGAAATAAATATATAATTCAATTAAAAAAAGTAGATAATTATATAAATAATATAAATGATATAAAATTACTTACTAAAATAAAATCAAGAGTTGATACTAAAAAAGAAAAGACAATTCCTTCAATGCTTTGATGAAATTCTTCAAATGACTTAACTTATGAGTTATTAAATTATATTTCACTTATAATTGAACAAAAAATATCAAAAATAAATGAAAATGATATAGAAAAGACTATTAATTATTTAAAAAATCCTGAATTATCCGTTGATGAAGTAAAAAGTGTAGAAAATGAAATTGTAAAATTACAACTAAATCTACTTGATTCTTCAAAAATACTTTTAGATAAACTTGTAAGTGATTTACAAAAATCTTTAAATGTAGAAGAAAAATGAAATCTAAAATTAAATATTGAGTGAAGCTGAGCTTTGTTTTGAAATGCAAAATGAGAATTAAATATAACTGACTATAAATCAAAAACTTCAAATTTTGACTCTGAATTTAAATCTCAAGTTGACTTACTTATTGAGGCTAGTATTAAATGAATGCCAGAACTAAAAACTCAATTTTCATCTTTTATAGATTTTATAACAAAAGATGGTAATTATTATTTATTAATGAATAAATTAGAGTATTCATGAATTGATAACAATGAAATAAACTGATACCTAGAAAAACTTAAAAAATTAGCAAGTAATAATGAGTATTTAAAAATAGAAGATAAAGAAAATGCAAAATACATAAATTTGATTAAAAATTTTGATTTAAATTGAATTTATAAAGAAACAAACAAAATACTTTTAAATCCTATGTTCAAACCATATAAAAAAGTATGAGACAAATATCTAATCCTTCCAACAAAAGAAGCATGTAATACAATTAAATGAATCGAGTATAAAATAAATAAAAGATGATCTTGGTCATGTAGTGATAATGAATATAATAATTTGTTAAAAGAAATATTAAAAAATTGAAATATATATATCATTATTGATTGAAATGATAAACATTTTTGATATGATGTATCAAACAATCAAGAAAAATGATTTATAAAAATATATTTTTCAGATAAAAAAATAGAAAAAATATTAGCAAAATTTGAACCAACTTTGTCTAAATATGCTTGAGATTTTGCTGAATTTATTTTCATAAACTGACAAAAACTAGATCTTGTTTTTAACATAAAATCAGAAAATATATTTGTATCTTTCAAATCAATTTTATCTAGTGTAAATAAATTTAATAAAATTGACTATGTATGAAATGTTAAAGATGATTTCAAATCTAACTTTAACCTTGAAAATAAAAAATTTAATTGAAAATTCATCACTATACTAAAAAATTATAACTATGATTATAATACTTGAAAATCAAGTTATGAAAAATCATGAGAATTAACTTGAAATATTTCATGAGTTTTAGATACAAATAATAAAATCAATTTCTTTGATATAGTAATAAACTGAAATCAATCAAAAAATAAATATAACTACGATTGGGAATCATGAAAATCTACTTCAAGTAAAGTTGATTCTATATTTAAATTGAATTATGTACTAAATAATGAATTAATTAGTTGATATGTAAATTATACTGAGGATAATAATGAATTATTTTCTATAAAATCTACTTGAAAATACAAAAAAGAATATTTTGAATTAAACAATTCTATAAACATAAAAAATATTAACTCTACGAATGAAACTATTAATTGAAATCTAAACACAAAATTTGTATGAAATCTAAATAAAAATGATTTTAATATATACTTTGACATATATTATCCTAGTTATGGTTTTATAAAATTTGATTTAAAGTCTGATTATGAAAGAACTCAAAGAAATAATCTTAAAATAGAAGCTCCAAAAAATTACAAAAACCTAGATGAAGTATTTCCTAATAACTCAAAAACAAACAACAACTTCTTTCAATAATTTTGACAATATACAAAAAACTTGCAAAATATAAAAAAGTAATATAATGAAAATTGTATTACTTTTTTAATTTTAAAAACTATGAAAAAGATTATATATTTAGTTTTAGTTATTGCTTTCATTTCTATCAGTATAAATACTTCTTTTGCTGCATCTTGAAGTATATCTAGTTCTTACCTTATAAAAGATGATGTAAATATTTACAAAATTTATAAAGAAACAATATTATCTAGACATCAAATTTCAAAAGATTTCAGTGACTGAAAAAAGATGAATTCAAAAATAGAAAAATATTTTATAAGTCTATACTTTACGAATGATAGAAAACAAAGACTTATAGAACTAGAAAAAAAATTGGGAGATATACTTAAAAAGAATGAAAAAAGAAAACTAACTGTAAAAGAAAAGAAAGTAATGAATGTAGTTAAGAATCTTTATTTAAGAACAATTCTAGAACTCAGAAAAAAATAAGAAAAAACCAAAAAATCCAAAATCTAATAGATTTTGGATTTTTTGGTCAGAAATTAAACCCCATCATTTTCCAAAATTTTAGCTCTACTAAAATCAGGAAATTGTTTTCGAATTTATTGAAGAATTTCGAAAAATGGTTTAGGAATATTTTACTTCATTATATAATTTCAATTTGTCATTTTCATAAGCACTTCTCAGATAGGTATTCATTTAGGAGATACTAAATTAAATTTCACATTTTCTCATTCATTTCTATATTCCAATTTATTTCATCAAAATGTATTTATTCTTCAATCTTTAAAAATAACAAATAATGGTGTCTCAAAAGTATCTCTAGATGAATAAATAACTATTGCTCAAGGATTGTATTGTACTGTTAATGGAACTTTATATGATGAATAATTTGTTTTATCATTGAGTTTAATATAAATTCCGTTATCACCTATTGAATTAAAATCATCTACTATTTTTATATTTGAGTTACTATCAAATTTAAAGTATTGGTAATATAATTCATTTGTTCAATTCATTAAAAGCACTTTTACATATCAAACATCATTTGAATTATTATTTGAAGGAATAACTTTGAAAGTATAAGTAGGATTTATAATTGTTATTTTTCATGTATTTTCATTTATTGTAGCTACTGTAGTTCATTTATAATCAAGCTTCAATCATTTTGAACTATCATTATTTACATCAAATTCAAATTTTCAAGAACTACTTGTATTTACTTTTTGATTATTATCAACATCAAGTAGTTTTGATAAAACTCATCATCTATACCTATAAAGATTTATTGGTTCATCACTCAACTTTTCATTTATACTTCCAGAAACTATATTTCATACTTTATTTTCTATCTCTGGAATAGGGGCATAAACTT
>DYHI01000035.1:11002-11223 GCA_020724225.1 Candidatus Altimarinus sp.
TCAAGCATAGCTTCTTTATAAGCATAATTTCATGCTAAATCATACAAATGTAATCATATTTTTCTAGTAAACAAAGAATCGTATGGTCAAAACCTAGCTTTCACAGATACATAATTTTTTATTATATCTATTGAATTATCTCTATCATTTCTTTTGTCTCAATCTCAATTACTATCAGTTTCTAAGTCTGTATCTATAAAAAATTCATCTATACCTCACAT
>DYHI01000002.1 GCA_020724225.1 Candidatus Altimarinus sp.
AGTGAAGAACAAGGAACTTCACAAGAACAAGATAAAAACATTACTACTTCTTTTTCATTATCTATTAACTGAGTACTTTCATCTATACTTTTTGTTTCTACTGTATCTAAGCTTCATTTTAACCAATCTGGAACTGATAGGTTTTCTTCTGTACTTACAATAGATTCATTTGAAGTACTATCAATAACTGTTTCTTCTTGTGTCTCATCTTTTGACTCTGGTAAATCTTTTGAAACTTCATCAATTGTATCTATGCTATTTTGTACATCTTCTTTTGGAGTATCAAAACTTCATTTTAACCAGTCTGGAACAGATAGATTTTCATCAGATGTAGTAATGTTTTTATCTTGTTCTTGTGAAGTTCCTTGTTCTTCACTTAAATCTATTTTATTTTGTTCATCTGTATCAATCGAAATATTATCAATATCATTTGAAATTTCTGTTTTATCCTCTTTATTTTCAGTATTAGTTGTTAAAACAGTATTTTCTTCAACTTTATCATCATATGAAAAAGGATTTTTTTCTTCTATTTTATTTTCAACTATTTCTGTTCAAAGTATATCATTTTCTTTTTTTAAATCTGTTGATTGTTCTTGAGTTGTTTGGGTAAAACTAGATTTCAACCAATCAGGAACAGTTGATTTTTCTTCTTTTAAATCATTATTAACTGATTCTTGTTTCACTTCATTTATTTCATCTTTTTTTATTTCTTCTCAAAGTCATCAAAGTATATCTGAAGAAGAATCATTTGAAGTTTTTTCAATTATAAATTCTTCAAATCATTTATTTTTATCCTTATTTGCAAATTTAAAATATATATAAAATCATACAATTAAAGCTAATATTAATACTACAAATATAAATGTTATAGTAGCTGCTCACTTGAAAAATCAAATAATTTTTGCAAAAAATGAAGTATTTTCAACTGTAGTTTCCTCTGTTGGGATTTTTGTAATATCTGTTCAACTATATATTAATCATTTCAAAATTTCTTTAAAATCCAATTTTTCCTTATCACTCATTATCTGGTCATCTAAAACAGCTTGCAATATAACCTTTGATAATTCTTTATTTTTTTCTATATCATTTGAATCTCTAATATCTTCAAGAATTGATACTAAATATTCTCTACAAGTTTGATATAAATTACTATCATATGAACATACAATCTCTTCTCTAAGTAGATTTTTTAGTGCATTAAATGTAATACTTTTTTGACTTTTATCTACCTCACCTTCAACCAATATTGATTCAAGCAAAATAATTATTTCTTCACTATTTTTTATCTCTGGATTATCCAAAAATCACTCAAATTCAATAATTATTTTTGTTTTTTCAGTTTGATCAAACCATTCTCATTGTAGCCTTTCAAGATATTTCATTCATGATGCTCTGAAATCTTTTGGTAAATTTGAAATATATCCTTTTAATAATTCAATTTTTTGTTTTTCTGATTCAGTTACTCAGTTAAATACTATATCATTAATATTTTTTTCTTCATCTTTTATATATTCTTTAATTATTTCTAAATTTTTTTGTTCAACTATTTTTCAATTTGAATCTTTTAAAGTTATTTTAATAGTTTGATTTTTTGAATCATTTAATTTTATTTCCAATGGATCTCAATTAGCATAACTTGAATGATTTCTATTATCAATATCATCATCTTTTCCACCGTTTAAATCACTATCATAATTTATATCAAAATCAACTATATATTCTTTATAATCTCATTTACTATCTCATAAATATATGAAAAATCTTTCTTTAGAATTATTTAGAACAAGATTTCATGATCATGTTATTTCAGGTGTTGAAAATACATTTAATCAATCTTTATTTGCTTTAATAATATTTTTTGGATTTCTAACAACTGTTTTTGTTATGTATTTTAATTTATTTCAATCTGAAATCTTTAAAGTTACATCATGTGATGATTTTCAGTCATCATAAGTATAAACTAGATTATCCTCTCAATCTTTTATATTTCCATCTCATAATTCCCATATAATACTATTATATTTTCATGTACTTTTATTGAAAAATATATATTTATTAAGTATAGATATATAATCAAAATCTGGCTCTAAATTGTTTACTACATTTATTGTTACATTTTTTACATTACTTATTCACTTATATTTTGCTTTTACTTTTACATGGTATTCTCAAGCTTTTTCAAATTTGTGAGTCATAGATGTCTTTCAAGTTACCTCTTTATCATAAAAACCGTCTCAATCAAAATCCCAAGAATAAATAGCTTTTGTACTAAGATCTTGTCATAAGACATTTCTAACTCTTACATTAAAAACTACTTCATCTCAAACAGAAACAGAAGAATCATCAACTGTTAAATCTACTATAGGAGTATTAGTATTGTCTCCTACTAAATCTAAAAATGATTTTGAGGACAATTCTGTTGAACTAAATTTTTCTTCATTGTTATCTTTCAAAACTACCGCAAAATAATATCTTCATGAGATTTTTGGTAATACAAATGTTGTAGTTGGATTTATTGTAACCCTATAATCTTGTGGTTCATCATCACTATCAGTATAATAATACCATAAATAAGAAAGAATTACCCCATCTCTATCTTTTGCTCAAATAGCACTTAGATTAACTATTACAGGATCAGATGCTACATCTATAGCTTGAATATTTAATGATGATAAAGAAGGTTTTAAATTTCTTACTTCAACATATGTATCTTGTGTATGTGATTTTTTATTTTTATTACTTTTTACACTTAATTTCACAGGAAAACATCACATTTCATCAAATTTTCTTGTAAAAGTTGAACTTGAAGAAAATTTATCAACTCAAACTTTCCATGAGTATTCTAATCATGAAGTTTGTCAATCTATATTTATACTACTTTGTCAATTAAACTTAATATTTGATACTCTATCAATTACATATGCTCATTTTCAATCACATCAATTTTCATCAAAATTTACATCAAATCAATTTTCATACTGAACTTCTATAAGTGCAAATGGATAGTCAGAATCAGACACATAAACTTTTCTAGTAAATGTATTTGTATTTCATTCTGAATCACTTACCTCCAATTTAACATCAAATGTTCAACTTTTTTCATAATAATGATTCAACATTGAGCTAGATCATAAAATGATATTTCAATCTCAAAAATCCCATTTAAATGATTTTGCTTCTGGTGAATTTGCAATAAATCTAATATATGAATTTCTCTGTATAACTAAAGGAGTAGATGTAAATTCAACAGATAAAACAGAATTTACTCTAACTTTATCTTTTTTTTGTGATTTAATACCGTCTGGATCTGTAACCTCCAAAACTACACTATGTTCTCAAATAGAATCAAATGTATAGTATCATAATGATCAATTATAATTAGGATTTTCTAATTCTATTTTTTGTCAATCTATTTCCCAAGAAAATTCTAGTTTTCAATCATCTGTATAATCTTGATCATAACTTTTTGTTGCATCAAAAAGTATCCTATTTGGTTTGTTTGTTTTTGGTATACTATATGAAAATTCTGCAACTGGAGCTCTAGAATTTATATAAATTATTCTATTGTCATTATCTGTTTCTCCAGAAGGATCTGTAACTTTTAATTTTACATTGAATTTTCATTTACTCAAAAATTCATATGTAAATAAATTTCATGATTTTTTCAAAATTACATCATTTTTTTCTATATCTACTATTTCCCAATTATAAGTTAGATTTTTTTCAAAAACAGAAGGATTTGCTGAAAATGTAAATTTATCTCATATAAATCATTGATCTTGTGTAGTTGAAATTGTTGCTATTGGTTTATGTATAGAAACTATAAATTTTCTTTCTACTTCATGTAATTCATTTGTTTTCAATTTCAATTTAACTATAAAATCTCATTCAGCACCATATGTTACTCTTTCAATTCTAGGAGATCATTCGTATTCTCTTTTTACTCAATTTCAAAAATCCCAAGAAGTTCTTAAAAATTTTGTTCATGAAGTAGGAGTTGATGATGTAGCATCAAATATTATTCAATAACTAGCTTCATCTGGACTAAATTTTAAAGAGTCTTCATTTCTTAATACTTTTTCATTTACTTTTATGTTTATATTCGCAACTTTTTGATTAACTGTTATATCAGCTCTAGATCTAAAAGGCAATACATCTATATATTTAGCAGTATTTCTATGATTTGATAATACATCCAAAAATATACTAAATTTTCACTCATCATTTAAAGTATAATTTATAGATAATCATTTTCATATGATCTTTCTTGTTCAAGCACTATCTACCCACCATATATAATTATCTTTTGGTATAATAGTTCAAGTTGGATCAACTACTTTTGCTCTCAAAGTAACATTTAATGGAGCATTTCAAGAAGTCGGAGATGCTTCAATAGTTCCTGTGATTTTTTTGATTTCTGTACAATAAAGATAATTTTCTATAGATTTTCTGATCTCAGAATAAACTCAGTCACTATTTTTAAATTTTTCTCATTTTTTCAATGCTGATTGAAGATTTGTTAAATATCATCTATTATTTAAATTATCTGGTAAATATTTATATCAAGTTGTAGCTAATGAATCTAAATTCTTTAGATTGTTTGCTCACAATGTTCAATTTACATCATATCATTGTTTCAATTTCAAATATTGTTCTGTTATTTTATAACCATATTCATTGAAAGTTCATAAATTGATACTTCTAAGTTCATTATAATCTGCTTGTCTTGATTCATCACAAGCAGCATCAACATAGCTTAGGTTAGTTATAAACAATAGCATCATTGCTAAAATATATATTGATTTTTTCATATTAAATTTATTGTTTAAAATATTACTTCCTTAAAAATATACCATACTTTTGAAAATGAAGCAAAAATTGGAAACATTTAATTTTAATTTTTTATATTGACATTTTTAAATTATATATTATTAAGGATAATAGAATAAATGAAAAAATATTTAAATTTTAAATGTAACGAGCAAGTATAAAATCAAATTTTTAAAAACTGTTTTGAGCTTGATAAAGCAAGTTTTGAAATAATTTTTGGATTTTATTTGCTAAGTATAATGTAAAAAAATCAATATTTTTGAATTATTTCGTGTTTCCTTAATCAAAAATAAAATATTTGATTTTGATTTTTTTTACATATAATTAATATCGTAAAATAATTTTACAAAAATTTACTACCTTACACTATTTTTATGGATTTAAATAAAGCTCAAATAATTTGAAGACTTACTAGTGATATAGAACTAAAAACTACTCCAAATGGACAAAATGTAACAAGTTTTTCTATTGCAACAAATAGAACATGGACTGACTGAAGTGGTATGAAACAGGAACAAGCAGAATTTCATAATATAGTTTTATGGTGAAAACTTGCTGAAATAGCTAGTCAATATTTACAAAAATGAAAAAGAGTTTATATAGAATGAAGAATTCAAACTAGAGCTTGGGATGCTCAAGATGGATCAAAAAGATACAAAACAGAAATAGTATGAGAAAATATGATTATGCTTGATTCAAAAGATGCATGATGATTTGACAATACTTCTGCACCAAAATTTGAAAATACAACTCCAGCAGTTAAAAAAACTTCTCCAAAACAAGAAGAAGAAATAAGTATAGAAGATATACCTTTTTAATATATACTCTAAAAAAGCCACTTAATTAAGTGGCTTTTTTGTTTAATAATTTTCTAATCTATACCTCTTCCCCATATCGTCATAGAAATATATATTATTTCATTCATAGATTATTTTTTCTATCTCTAGGTCAGTTTCAAGTATTACTTTTCTTTGTAAGTCAATTGAATTGTATTTTAATATTATATTTTTATTATTATTTTTTAGAGAAAAATTTGAAAACTTTTCTTTTTCATCTTTAAAAATCACTCATATATAACTTCAACTTGAATAAACAAAATCTTTAAATAAATAAAAATACTTTGGATTATTTGATGAATAAGTATAAATAAAAATTCATACTTCTGTAACTATCAAGAAATCATTTTGTTTTTCTCATAGTTTGATATATTTTATCTTTGGGACTAACTTAAATTCGTTAATTGAAAAAGTTTCTAAATTGTATAAATATTTATTATTATCCAAACTTATCAATATCAAATTTTCAGTGCCATGCACTTGAAAAATCTCTATTTTATCTTTTGCAACTTTTGGGAACTTTCCCATTTTATCTTCAATTCAAGAAAAACTTCTAAACATTTCCAAATTATTTCTACTCTCTTTAAAATAAAGATATCAAATTCAATCTAAATAAATATTAAAATACGATTGTTTCTTTATTTTTATTTCTTCTATTTTTACATTTACTAAATCTGTATCAACTTTTTGCTCTGTTTTATTTTCAACAAACTCTAACTTAGTATCTTTTATTAAATTTAATGATATAGAATTTATATTTTTTGATTTGATTGTTATCTCTCATACATAATCCTTATAAGTAGGGCTCGAAATAGTTATATTGTAATCAAATGGTGAAATATCTGAAAGTTTACATACTTTTGTTTCACACTCATAATTATAAGTTTGTGCAACTTTTTTAGCATACATTTTTACACTATAATTTTCTACATTTGAATTTATTTCTAATGATCAAGTATAACTTACAAAAAATATCAGATAAAGTAAATATCCAAGTCCAAAAACTCAAATTAATAGTAAAAATCAAAGAATTCTGTTTGACATATAAAAATATTAAAATTTATTAATTAATTATTACATTTCCTGCAACTTACCTGCTTTTAATACATTATTCATCAAATTTGCAACTGTCAAAGCTCAGACTCCACCTGGAACTGGAGTTATCATATTTCAATTATTATTTATTTCTTCAAAATTTGCATCTCAATATATTTTTTCATCTATTATAGTAAATCATACATCAATTACAATAGTTTTATCATTTATCATATCCAAAGTCAAAAGCCCCGGATTTCATGCTGCACATATAACTATATCTGATTTTTTTGTAAATTCATTTATATTTTTTGTTTTACTATTGCAACAAACTGTAGTAGCTCCTGAATTAATTAACAAAGCAACTAAAGGCTTCCCTACAATATTACTTCTTCAAATAACTGTAACTAATTTACCATTTAAATCTACTTTTAAGTAATTTAGTATCTCTATAACTCAAAGTGGAGTACAAGGTATAAGCCCTGTATGTTCTCAAAGTAATACTTTTCATTGATTTTCACTATGAAATCAATCTATATCTTTTTTTGGATTTATTAAATCTATCACTTTTTTTGAATCTATCTGTGATGGAAGTGGAAGTTGAACCAATATTCAAGTTGTATCTACATCATTATTGTAATACTTAATTTTATTTAATAATGCTTCTTCCCCAATATTTTCACTCATATGTTCTAGTCTAAACTCTATACCAACATATTCTGCCCACTTTCTTTTTTGTGATATGTACCTTAAACTTGATGAATTATTTCACACCAAAATCGCTTGAAGTGATAATTTTTTTCAAGATACCAAAATCTCTTCTTTGATTTTTTCGTACATATCTCCAGCTATTTTTTTTCAGTCAATTATCATTTTAGTTTATAGTTTAAAGTTTAAAGTTTATAGAATTATAGTTATTTTTAGTTTTTTTGAAATTTTTATTTACAAAAATTATTTAAATATTAAAATACAAAAAATTAATTTAAGACTTATGAAAGATTTAAAAATACTTGTATCCACTATTTTAATAATTTGTTCATTTTTTGTTTGATATCTATTTGGTAAGGAAAAATATAACAAAAAGGTAATTGAAGAGAAAAAATATGTAAATTTAGATATCAAAAAAACCAAAATAGATATAACAAAAAATAGTGATGATATAATAATAATGGTAAATTGAGTTGAAACTTTAAGTTGAAGTGTGGATTTAAAATAAATTTATAAAAAAATTTTGACTTTTTAAAGTTTTTTTATAAGATGTGTTTCGCGAAGAGATAATAAATTAAAGCGGGTGTAGCTCAATTGGCTAGAGCATCTGCCTTCCAAGCAGAGGGTTAAGGGTTCGAGTCCCTTTACCCGCTCCATTTAAAAAAGTGAAAAAATTACGAATTACGAATTACGAATTCTAAAGTGAAAAATTAAAATTTACTCGTAATTTTTAATTCGTAATTTTTAATTAAAAACGGGTGTATAGCTCAGTTGGTTAGAGCGCACGACTGATAATCGTGAGGTCGGTGGTTCAACTCCACCTATACCCACCATTCTCCACTCTATGAGTTTCGAATGGCACTGCCATACTAAAAAACATAAATATTACATTTTCGGAGACTGGCGCAATTGGCTAGCGCACACGCTTTGGGAGCGTGGGGTTGTGAGTTCGAGTCTCACGTCTCCGACCATACATGTAACACTGATGAAATTCAATTCTATTATTTAGAAATTGAAGTTATAATAAAAAGATAAAAGCACTAAACTAAGTTTAGTGCTTTTATCTTTTTATTTATTTAATTAAAGAATTTCAAACTTCTTTTAAAATTAATGAAGCCTCAATCAATGCAGTAGCTAATTTAGTTCTTTTTTTAGTTTCATCAACTACTCAATCTTTTCAAATACTTGATCTATTACTATCTTTTTCTCAATCTATACTAATTTTATCTGATAGTTTTAATAAAAATTCTCATAATTCAATAGGGGCACTATTTCTAAATTTATTAGCAATTGAAACTATTCATCAAGATAATTCAATTTCAAATTCAGCATTTTCATGCTTTTTTGGAGGATTATTTTTATCAACATAAGGTTCTGAAATATTCCATGCTATTTTAATTTTTTCTGAAGCAATTTTTAATTTCTCATTTCAAGTTATTTTATATAATTCTTCTAAGAATTCAGATAAAGTATTATAATATAAATCTCAAAGATTTTCTATTAATCTATTATTTAACTGGTTATATAAATAGGATTTAGATTCATCATCAAAAGTAATATAATTCTCTAAAGATGATGAAAAATATCATCTTTGATTTAATCCCATTTCTTCATATAAAGAATATAGTTTTTTTAATATATCAAGTAAATAATCATTAATTTCTGTGGATCAATTTTCTCTATAATATGAAATATCTAAAGGTTCTCACCCATGATCTCTAAAAACACTTGATATCTCATTTAATAAAATATCTAATTTATTTTGTGTTTGTTTCATTTCATTTTGTAACATATTTTATAAAGTTATCATATATTTAATTATACCTTTTTTATTTAAAATAACAATTATTTAACTCAATCAACTGTAATTTCTAAAACTCTTTGTTTATATATCTCTCAACTTCAACTATCTTTTAATTTTATATCTTTTACTTCCGAAGCTCTAAATATTACTTTTGAATCTGATAAAATAACTCATTCAAAAGTTGTTGGAGTTTTTCAAAGATTTTCAGCGAAATTTTTAAACATAGCTTAATCTGAAATATCTCTAATTCTTAATCTTTCTCAATTAACAATAACTAATGTATCTTTACTTGGATGATTTCTTCATATAAAAATATCATCTAAGTTATTTGAAACTGATGTAAAGCTATGTAAATTGATTATGTCTCAATTTCTATATCATACAATTTTTCATTCATCAATTAGTCTTGAAATATCTAAATTTGGTATTTTTAGTAAGTTTTGATTTGGAGTAACCCATCATTTCCAACTATCTCATCTAACAATAAATTTTCATTCTAGTTGAGGCATTTTTAATAATATTCAGTTTAAAGTGTCTACTAATTTTTTTTCTCAAGATGTAAGAGTTTCATATCAAGATTTTCTTAATCTAGTATTTAGATTATCAAATAAAAATTATCTGTTTTATTAAAGAATGCTAGAGCATTTTCATTACAAATGGCAAAAAACTTAGAAATGTGATTGCAAATGTCATTCTTAAGAACTGTTTTTTGAACTAATCATGAAGAATGATTATCAGAAGCTATCAGGCATGGTAATATAATACTTCCTGAAGATTGATGAAAAAGATGAGTAAAATTATCTTCTGATAATTTATATTTAGAGATAAATAATGACTTACTAAGTGAAACTATTGCAAGATTAAATATAGCTCTAGAACAAAATCAAATCCCAAAAACTTGAAATGTTCATTGATGTCCTGCTTTTCCTAAATTTATAGTATGAGTTTTAAATCATATTGAAAAAGATTTAAGAATTATTTTAAGTAATTTTAATAATGAAAATATTACCAGCAATTAATAGAGTAAATAGTATCAGCAATAGAGAAATACTATGAACTTGAAATGACCATTTAGTAGTAAAATCAAAAATAAAATGAAAGGTAATAAAAATATTACACCAAAATAGTCCTATTGTTCTACAAAAATTATCAATAGATAAAAAGATTTCTAATTTAAAAGAAATCAGTGATCAGATAAATAATCTTTTTCCTGAGCTATATTTAAATACAAGAATTTTTGTAACATCTAATTGATATTTAATACTGCAAGATGAAATAAAGTGAGAAGAGTTAAGTCTTAGCAATATATCAAGAATTACTAAAATAAATATTATTAGATTAATTAAATTAATTATATTTTTTGACTGAGAAATTGATTTATTTGGTATATGATGATATTATGCATTCATAACATATATGAAATCCTATAATGTCAAATATTTTTATATTAGATAATTGAGATATAAAAGTTATAGATTATGATAGAATGTACTGAAAACATTCAGAAAAAAGCAAGTATATTAATGTTTATAACATTATGTTATTATTGTTCCCAAATTTAAATAAAGCTATCTTAAAAAACAGTATTGAAAATTCGGATAATCCTATTAACTACCTTTATATAATTTTAAATAGCTTATGAGATTACTATTAATAACATGACCATCTTGAAGTTGAAAATCCACTTTACAAAATCAACTTATTACGGAATATACCTCAGATTATTCAAAAATGATATTAACAACTTGTAGGTGCCCTAGAAGAAGTAAAAATTGAGATTTAATAGAAAAAGATTGACAAGATTACCATTTTTTAGATAGTACCAATTTTTGAAAAAAAGATTTATTACTTAGATTTTGAAATTATTGAATTTCAAAAGAAGATTGGGATTTATGAGAAGGTAACCAAACTATAAATACCCTTGCTTGTTGATTTTTTGTTGCTAATTTTTTTTCAATTTAGGATTAAGAAAATTAGGTATTATATTTATGAATACTACTTACCAAGATTGTTATGAGAGGATGGTAAAACAAAGATGAAATATAACAGAAATTAACAAAAGAATGAAAATATTTGAAGAAGAAAGCCAAGCAAGAAATATATCAAATATTATAGTTGAAACACATTACACAGTATCTAATGTAAACAGTATGGTAAAGCAAATATTAAAATAAGTTTATAATATCTTATTTGTTTTAAAAAACTCCTTAGCTTTATTCAAAATATCAACTTGGATAAATGGGTAAGTTAAATTTTCAGGAATTTCTTCAAAAAAATTTACTTCTTCTATTTCTGACTCAGGTAATTTTCATAAATTTTTTACATTCATAATATAAACATTCCCATAATATGATACCACATTTTCTAATTTATCAAGTTTCCGTGAACATAAAAAACTTAATTCAACTCAAGTTATTCAAGTTTCTTCATATAATTCTCTTTTGGCTGCATCTAAAGACGTTTCTCAATCTTCAATATGTCCTCATGGAAGCTCCCAAGTTGTTTTTCATTTTCATTTCACTAATACCCATTTTCATTTGTATAAACAAACTATATTTGTAAATCAAGCTAAATTATCCTTTTGTTCTATGTTATAGAATGTAACATTAATATTTTTCATAAATTAATTTATTTACTATATAAATATGAAATATATTATATTTTTTTTATCAAATTAAAAATAAATTTCTTAAATTGAAAGAATCCTTGAAATCTTACTAATTTTATAGATAATTGATTTTGAGTTTATACAAAAGTTACACCAGAATAATAATTTTATTTTTTTATAATTAAATTATGGAAATACAAAAAGCTTGGTATAGGATAAGCATAAAAGCTTTAATATATAATGATAAATGAGATTTTTTGTTAGTAAAAGAAAATAACTGATTATGGGATATCCCTGGCTGATGATTAGATCATTGAGAAAATTATGATTCTTGCTTAAAAAGAGAATTATATGAAGAAATGTGATTAAAAGTTATTTCAATTAATAAAACTCCTAAATATTTTATAACGGCCCATAAACCTGAAAGCAAAACTAGACCATGGCTGGCAAATATCTTTTATGAAGTTAAAGTAGAAGACTTTGATTTTAAACCTAGTAATGAATGTATTGAAATCGGTTTTTTTAATGTTAATACTGTAAAAAATATAACTACAATAATAAATGTAAAAGAATTTGTGAAATTATTAAAAAATAACACATAAAATATATTCTTTGTTCTATTATTAGTTTTTATTTAAGCAAAACTCCTCAATCTGATTTCTAATCCTATCTACAATAACCAACCATAATTGATTTAAAAAAGATTATCTAAAAATTTAGATAATCTTTTTTGATTTGCTATAAATCCAAATACTGATCTATTCTAATCTGCCATACAAACTCATCTATATGTGAAACTAGTATCATACCTCATTTGAATTCATCAAGTGCTTTTGCGATAACAGGAATATGTCTGAAATTGATATGATTTGTAGGCTCATCAAGTATAAGAATACCAGGTTTCATAAACATAAGTCTACAGAATGCTACAAGTCATTTTTGTCATTCTGATAAATCTCCTACTCTTGATTTCATAACTTCTCAGCTTATAAGAAATCAAGCAGCTTTTGATCTAAATTCTTGTTCTGGCATATTTTCATCGACACTTCTCAGACAATCATATACTGTTTGATTGAAGTCTAAGTTTGAAAAATCTTGTCTATAATACCCTATTTTAACTCATGGAGTAAGTGTGCATCATTCTTCCTTTCATGAAACTATTTTTTCAAGCAATGTTGATTTACCTATACCATTTGGCCCTGATAAAAGTAGATGATCATCTTTTCTTAGTTCTACTTCTACATCTCTTACAACTGGCTCATCATGACTCATTATATGAACTGAATGTATTTTTAAAAGTACTCATCCTATATCTTCTTGAAGTGGAATTGTAAATTCTCTAATAGTTTTATCTTCTTTTCTTGTATCTACTATATCATCTTCCATTTCCTCTGCTGCCTCTCTCATTTTTTTTGCTACAAGTCTAAGCTTACCTCATTTATGTGCAAATTTTTCTGCTTGTTCTTTTTTTGCAGCTGCTTCTTTTGCTAAACGAGCATTTGCCATATTTTCTTTTTCTTTATTTCTCTCAATTTGTTCCACTACATCGTTATAATCTCAAACAAATTGTTCAACATGTTTTGTATGTACATCAAGGTATAATACTCAATCCGTAAAACTATTTAGAAATTCAGCATCATGAGAAATTACCAAAACTGTCTTTTTGTAGTTTTGTAAAAATGTAGTCAAGTGCCAGATACCGTCTTTATCTAGATTGTTTGTAGGCTCATCCAATAGTAGTATATCAGGATTTTGTATAAGTGCAGCAGCAAGTAAAAGTCTTGCTTGTTGTCATCATGAAAATGCTTTTATATGTTTTGTAAGCGGTGCTTTCAAGTTTACTACATCAAGTATTTCAAATATTTGTTTATCTATATTAAAAACTGTCTTATCAGGAAAATATTTTCTGAAAAACTCTTGTACAGTTAATTCTTTGTCTTCAGCCATTACTACTTGATATCATGTTGCAATAGTCAATTTTTTATCTACATTTATAACTCATGATTTTTTTTCTAGACTTCAATTTATAAGCTTAAAAATAGTTGATTTTCAGGCTCCATTTTGTCACATTATAGTGATTTTACTTCATTTTCTAACATTGAAAGTTACATCTTCTAGGATTGGTTTTTTAAAATCATAAAAAAAGTTAACGAGTTTGAAGCTTATTACGGTTTCATTTGATACTGCCATTATTTGATTGGATTAATATTTAAAACAAGGACATTATATAAAAAAATGAAAATTTGCAAATTATTTGACTTTAAGATTTAATAAATATAATATTTTTACTTTTTGATACTAAGTCTCAATTATGAATATAGAAAATATACTAAAAAAACACTCTAAAAGTGTTACATCGGAGAGGATAGAAATCTACAATTTTTTGCAGACAAAGCATATATTTTGTGCAAATGATTTACTAGGCGAATTTAAAGATTTATGAAGAGCTTCTGTTTTCAGAACTATTAATTTATTTTTAGAAATATGAGTTATAAGAAAAGTCTGACTTGGAGACAAAGCTGACAATTACGAGCTAATTCATGAGGATCATCACCACGAACATATGAAGTGTGAAAAATGTTGAGAAATAATTAGTTTTGAATCTGAAAGTATTTGTAAAAAGATATTTGAAGAAGCAAAAAAAATGTGATTCAAAATAAAAGAACACAGTATCTGAGTTTTGTGAACTTGTAAAAAATGTATCTAATTTTTATTATTTAATATATAATTTATGAAAAAAATATTTGTACTATTAATTACTATAACTATTTTATTTTCTTGTGGGAAAAATACAGAAGAACAAACTGTTAAAAGTGATGAGAAAGTTATAAACAATACAGAAACAATTGAACCAAAAAAAGTTGTTTACACTTCTTTTTATCCAATTCACTTTTTAACTAAATCTCTACTTTGAGACACAGCAAAAGTGATAAATATTGTTCCAGCTTGAGTAGAAGCCCACTCATTTGAACCAAGCTTAAAACAGATTTGAGATCTACAAAAATCAGATTTAATAATTATGAGCTGACTTTGAATGGAGTCTTATGAAGAAAAATTGACAAAATCAGTTTGATCTTGAAAAATTGTGTTACTTAGTGAAAAACTAGAAAATTTAATTAAATTTGATAAAGATAAAAATCATGATGAACATGCAGAAGAAAATCATAAAGATGAAGAACATTGACATAAACATTGAGATACAGATCCTCATACTTGGTTATCTCCAAAAGTATATAAAGACTTAGCAAATATACTTGCAATGGAACTTGAAAATGCTTGATTTAAAGATTTGGATAAATCAATTTTAGTTAAACTTGAAAAATTGGAAAAAAATTATTCTACTTGATTAAAAGATTGTGAAGTAAAAGAACTAGTTACATCACATGAAGCTTTTTGATATCTTGCTCGTGACTTTGGATTGACTCAGCATCCTGTTTTTGGTATATCACCTGAGGAAGAACCATCAGCAAAAGATATAGCAAATGTAGTTGATTTGATTAAAAAAGAGAAATTAAGCTATATATTTTCAGAAGAGTTTGTTTCTCCTAAATTTGCCGAGACAATTATAAAAGAAACTTGAACAACAGTTTTAACTTTACATCCTCTAGAAAGTTTGACACCAGATGAAGAACTTGCAAAAGAAGATTATGTTTCTATAATGACAAAGAATTTAGAAAAGTTAAGAACTTGATTAAAATGTAATTAATATATGTCTAAAATAATAGAACTTAAAAATCTTTCATTTTCATACTCTGATGAAAAAAATATATTTTCTCACATAGATACTTCTGTGTCTAAGTGAGATTTTATTGGTATTTTTTGAGAAAATTGAAGTGGTAAAACTACTTTGGTAAAACTTATTTTATGACTTTTGAAACCAGATAATTGAGAGATAAACTGGTATGATGAAAATGGAAAAAAAACTAAAAAAAATAATTTCAATATAGAATACATCTCTCAAAAAGCTCAAATGATTGATGGTTTGGTGCCTATAACTGTGAAGGAACTAATAAAAATGTGAAATAAGCCAAAATGATGATTTATAAATCATTTCAAAGAAACTTGTTCTTATGAAACTATAGAAAAAGCTCTAAAACATGTAAATATGGAAGATTTCATAAATACTCCTTTTTCAAATTTATCTGGATGACAAAAACAAAGAGTACTTATTGCTAAGTCTCTTATATCAAATCCAGATATAATCATAATGGACGAGGCAACTGCTTGAATTGATCTAGTTGCACAAAAACATTTTTATGATTTACTTGCTCACCTAAATGAAATTCACAATATAACTATTATACTTATTTCTCACGATACAAAATTTATCGGGGAAAAAATAAAAAGACTCTGGTATATCTGAAAAAATAACTGTGAAGAATGCTCAAATGATAAAATACATCTGCTAAATATAAAAATGATGTTTAAAAATCAAAAAGTAGAATTTTTTAATTAATTTTTATGCTAGAAATACTTCAGTACGAATTTATGCAAAATGCTTTTATAGTAGGTATCCTGTTATGACTAATAGGACCTATTTTGGGAGTGTTTTTGATTATCAGAAGGTATACTATGATATCAGATACTCTTGCTCATACTTCATTGACTGGAGTTATTTTGTGATTAATAAGTTCTTATTCTCCTATTATTGTTACACTTTTTTATACTGTATTTTCAGCACTTATAATAGAAAAACTCAGGAGTACAAAAAAACTAGCCTGAGATATGACTTTATCTTTAATACTTGCTTTAAATTTGTGAGTAGTTGCAACAGCTATGAGTTTAAATAGCAAAGTTATGTTAAATATTTCATCTTATCTTTTTTGAAGTATAGCTCTTGTTTCAAGACAAGATGTTTATATACTTTTATGATTAGCATGATTTATATTGATCTTTTTATATTTCATAAAAAACTCCCTTCTAAAAGTCACTTATGACGAGGACAATGCCGAAGCATCAGGAATAAATGTGAAACTTATAAATATAGTTTTTATAATCTTGGTTGCTATACTTATAACTCTTGCTATTCCTATTACATGAACATTACTTATATCAGCACTTATTATCTTACCGGTTATAGCATCTAGTCAAATAAGTTGGAGTTTCAAATCAACAATCATAATAGCAGAATTAATCTCAATTATATCAGTTATTTTGTGAATAATTTTGTCATACTATTATGATATATCAGCAAGTGGGATGATAACATTTATGCTTATATGATTTTTTGTGATATTTTTTAGCTATTCTAAAATAAGTGTAAAAAAATAAATCTGGAAATCCAGATTTATTTTTTTACACTTCCCCTCTATCTTGCATAGCATCAAATACTCTTTTCATTGCAACTATATATGCTCATGCTCTTAAAAAAGTTGTATGATTTTTTGCTACACCATATACATCAAGTGTAGCTTTTGTTATTTTATCATAAAGTTTAGAATTAACTTCTTCTAAACTCCAATAATAATTCATATTATTTTGTACCATTTCAAAATAACTTACTGTAACTCCTCAACTATTAGCTAGTATATCTGGAATTACTATAACTCAATTTCTATAAAGTATATGATCTGCCTCACTTGTAACTGGTCAATTAGCAAGTTCTAGTATGTATTTTGCTTTTATTCTTTCTGCATTATTTATTGTTATTTGATTTTCAAGTGCAGCTGGAATAAGTATATCACAGTCCTGTTCCAATAAAGTTTTGTCTTCTAATTGAGAAGCTCATTCATAATATACAACTGACATTTTGTCATTTTTCAATTTAATTATTTCTTTTATGTCAAGTCAATCATCTTTATATATAGCTCATTTTGAATCTGCTATTCATATAATTATTGCTCATTCCTTTTCTAATAATTTTGCCATTGTTAATCATGCATTTCAAGCTCATTGTATAATAACTTTTTTTCATTTTAAAGTATCTCATTCAACTTCTAAAATTTCCTGTAGTACATACATACCTCATTGAGCAGTTGCATCTCATCTTCCAAGTGAACCTCATGAGGTTACAGGTTTACCTGTAAAACTTCATGGGCTATATTTACCAACCAATTTTGAATATTCATCCATCATCCAAGCCATTACCTTTGGATTTGTATTTACATCAGGTGCTGGAACATCTTGTTCTGGTCAGATGTATTTATATAATTCTCTTACATATCATCTACTAAGTCTTTCAAGTTCTCCTTCTGATAATTCTTTTGGATCTACTATAACTCATCATTTACCTCCTCAAAGTGGTAAATCTGCAACTGCACATTTAAAAGTCATCCACATAGAAAGAGCTTTTACTTCTTCTTTTGATACATCTTGATGAAATCTAATTCATCATTTAAAAGGTCATCTAGCATCATTGTGTTGAGATCTATACCCTACAAAAGTCCTAACTAGTCAATTATCCATTCTAACTGGAATATTTATTTCTATTATTCTTCTTGGGTGACTCACTAATTCATATTTATTTACATCAATTTTACATTCATCATAAAGGTTACATGCATGTCTGATTTGTTCCCTAGCATTTTCAAAAGCATCAGCTACATTTTTTTCGTGTAACATAAAATTTAATTAATAATTAATAGTTAATAATTAACAATTAATGAAATTCAATTAATTTTCATTAGAATTAATTATAATTTTGAATTATATTTAATAAAATAAAAAGTCAAAATAAAATGAGAATAATTATCATTATAATTCTATATTTTCATAATGATTAATTTTTTCTCACAAAATAGTTATTACATCAAATCTAGCTTTTTCCATATCTATATTTTTTGTTAAACAATAATAATTTATAGTTTTTCTGATCTTTTGCCTTTTCCCATAGTTTATACTTTCCTCTCCTATTCAGAATCTATCATTTTTGCGATACTTTACTTCAACAAATATGTGTAAATTTCAAAGTTTTGCAACTATATCAAGCTCCCCAATTATTCCAAACTTGAAATTTGTTTCCAAAATTTGATATCATTTTTCTTTTAAATATTTAATAGCCACAATTTCTCATATATCCCCTGATTTTTTCATGTAGTAGTTTTTAGATTATAGTTTAAAGATTAGAATTTTTTGAATAATATCTTAAAATTCAATTTTCATAATTAAAGTAAAGATTTACCTTTATCATTCCTGTGAAAGTAAAGATCTATAATGAAAAATCCTTATTATTTAAAATATTTATCTAAAGTTTCTTTTACTTGGGAAAAAACTTCTAGAATTGTTCAATTAGCATCAATTAAAACTATATTTCTTGTATCTTTAAACTTTTCTAAAGTTTCTAAATACTTTTCTCTCACTTTTACGAGAAATTTCAAATCTTCAAAAAATTCTTTTTCTCATCCTCTATTTTTTAATCTTTTTTCTATATTTTCTACACTTACATCAAATATAAAAGTCAAATCTGGAATCATTATATTGTCATAATTGTGATAATTATAAATAGTATCAAAATCTATCCCACTTGCTCATTGATAAGCATATGTTGAGTAATCAAAACGACTTGAAAGAATTGTAGAGTGTTTGATTATCTCTTTTCTGATTATTGTCTGTTCTTCTCTATCTTTTACATAAAGTTCCAAAGCTTGTTTCGGAGAATCAAATCCTCATGATTTAAGTCTATTTATAATTTCTTTTCAAGATGCAGTATTTGAAGTTGGCTCTTTTGTTATCCATAACTGAATATTTTTGTTTTTTGATCTCAAATACTCAACAGTTTTATTTAACTGAGTATCTTTTCAACTTCAGTCTAGTCACTCAAAAATAATAAACATAAGAAATTACGAATTATGAATTACGAATTACAAATTATTGTATAGACTTTTTAAAAAAAAGCTAATTTTTGCATAATACAAAATTGTATGATAAAATAGAGGTAATATAATTTAATTTTAAAAAGATGCCTTGAATAACTACTCCAGAGGTTTATGCTTTTGATAAGCAGATAGTATTAGAATGAAGAAAAAGAGAAATAATAAAAGATTTCTGAAGTTTAATTGATTCATTTATTATAACAACGACTAAAGATAGTGAAGCTTGGATAAACTTTAAAGACTGATTTTTAGAAAAAGTTAAAAATGAGCTAAAAACACCAGAGGAAAGAAAAATACTAACTGATTATATAGAAGAGCAAATGAGAAATTCTTCTTGAGATAATAAATTACAGTTTGTTGAATTATGGGCAAGAGTCTGAAATATTTGAAAAAACATTGAAGGGTTCACTAAAGTACCAGAATATAAAGAAGAAATTCCTTTTGAAATTGCAGGATGATCAATAACAAAAAAAGTTTTAACAAAAAAAGAATGATGAAAATGGTATGAATTAACTACAGAATACAAAACTTATCAAATCACATGATGAGATATAGAAAATATTTGAAACAATACTTATAGAGTATACTTAGAATGAAAAAGAAAAGTATGAAAATACTGAAGTTCTTGAACAAATGAATACATTGATATAAAGTATAACTGATGAAATACAATTCAAATTTTAGATAATTATTGAGAAAGTATATGAATAGTACCTATAAGAAACAAAAGAGAAATATCTATTGATGGTGGTCATAGAAGACAAGTAGTGAGAGAAAGAAATTCATTTATTTCGTTTGAATTAAAAAATTCATGATCAAAAATAGAAATTGAACTTAGTTTTCCTAATAGATAATAATTAATTTTTCCACCTTTACAAATTGCAAACTTTCTATAAAATAAACTCTAGAAATTTCTAGAGTTTATTTTTAATTTGTCATACCTTGTCAATAATAGAGGAACTAGAAAATAGCATAGACATAGTCGATCTTGTTTGAAAGTACTCAAAACTTAAAAAAATTTGAGCCAATTATAAATGTCTCTGCCCTTTTCCATGACACTCAGAAAAAACACCCTCATTTGTAGTAAGTCCAAGTAAACAAATTGCTTATTGTTTTGGTTGTCATAGATGATGATGACCTATCAAATTTGTAATGGACATAGAAAACTGTGAATTCAAAGAAGCTGTAGAAATACTTTGAAATATAACATGAGTAAAAATAAAATGATTTGAAAACTGGAAATCAGAAGAAACAGCTAAATCAGAAAAAAATTTATTTACACTTTATAAAGATATAGCAAATTACTATAAATCTAGTTTAAAAAGATACCAGGAAATAATTGATTATTTAAAAAATAGATGATTATCAGAAGATAGTTTAAATACCTTTTCACTATGATATGCTGACGATTGAATAAATTTATACAATTTTTTGAGAGATAAATGATATGATGATGAGATAATTAAAGAATCACAAGTATTTTTGGATGTATCTAGAAGAAAAGATAAATTTTTGTGAAGAGTTATTTTTCCTATAAAAAATCATAGATGAGATACTGTTGCTTTTGCATGAAGAATAATTAATAATTGAGAACCAAAGTATTTAAATTCACCAGCTTCACATATTTATGATAAATCAAATATCCTTTACTGACTATTTGAAGCCAGACAAGAAATTACTAAAAAAGATTTTGTGATAATTACAGAAGGTTATATGGATACCATAAGTCTTCATCAATATGGTTTTAAAAATACTGTCGCAGTAAGTTGAACTGCCTTAACAGAAAAACACCTTACATTATTAAAAAGACTTACAAACAAAATATATCTTTGTTTTGATAATGACAAAGCTTGAGACAGTGCGACTCGTCTTAGTCTAGAACTTATGAAAAATAAATGATTTGAGGTAAAAATAATACTTCTTGAATGATGAAAAGATCCAGATGAGATTCTTAAATCCTGAGAAGACTTTCAAAAATTTATAGATAATGCTGTTTCTCCGATTGTATACTTTATCAAAAAAAGTGTATTCAATGAAAAAAGTTTAGATGACAAAAAAAATACTCTTAAAACAATTTTGGAAGTATTAAAAAGTTATAGTGACAATATAGAAAAAGACTTTTATATAAAAGAAATATCTAAGCTTCTTGATATTCCTACAAAATTGATTTATGATGAATTAAATAAAATCCCGAACAAAAAAGAAGATATATCATGAGAAAAAAATATACAAATAACTAGTCAAGACTATGCAGTTGCATACCTACTCATAAACCCATATTACAGAAATCAAATATCAAAAGAACTTGCCTTTTTAGATGATATAGACTTCATATTAGGTGATGCATTAAAAAACAATGACTTTTTAAATAATATAAGTCTTGATAAAAAAGAATTTTATAGATGATTAGCTTTAGAAATAGAAGAGAAGTTAAATAATCTTACTGATGATAAAATAACTGATGACATCAAAAAACTATGTCAAAAAATCAATTCTGATATATTTAAAAAAGAGTCTTTAAAACTTAAAGAAGTGTTAACAAAAGATAAAAATAATTTAGAAGTTTTGATAAAATATAATAATTTACTTAAAAAAGCTAAAGAAAATAAGATTACATAAATTAAAAACTTGAAAAATATTATTTTTTTATATAATATGTTTATGAAAAATATTATTAATTACTAATAAAAAACTATATCTCCTTCTAAAATTAAAATAAGAAGGAATTTTTGTAGTATAAAGTAATCTATTATTTCTTAAAAAAAATCAAAAATGGCTAGAAAAGATGATAATAAAGATGAAAAAAAACATAAATGAAATCAAATCGAAGAAGTAGATTTAGATTCAATTGATTTTGATAAAGATGATGTATCTGATGATTTACCTATGGAGGATGATTTAGATAATGAATTGAATGATGATTTTTTTGATGATGATTTCTGATTTGATGATTTTGGTGATGATTTTGACATAGACTGAGAAAAAGAATGAAAAAAAGAAAAATGACTTAAAAAAATGCCTGTAGATAGAGATGAGGACAAAAGAAGGCTTTGAAAATGATTACTTAAGTTTATCGATGTTGAAGTAGATCCAAAAATGCTAGAAGGTATGCCTGATAGCATTCAAATCTTGATGAAAAAATGAAAAGTAGAATGAAAAATCACTCAAGATGAACTTATGTCAGCTATTCCTCATGCTGAGGATGATATAGATTTACTTGATGAAGTTTATACAAGATTTCTACAACTGAAAATAGATATAGTTGATAATCTAGAAAAAGATACTCTATTTGATATAGAAAAAGATGTAAAAGAAGATAAATCTATTTCTCTTTCTGAAATAAGTGATGATAGTATAAGAATGTACCTAAACGAAATATGAAGAGTTCCACTTCTAAGTCAAGATGAAGAAGTTGAATTAGGTAAAAAAGTAAGAGAATGAAACCAAGATGCGAGAAAAAAATTAGCAGCAGCAAATTTGAGACTTGTAGTTTCAATAGCAAAAAAATATATGGGAAGAGGTCTTTGACTTCTAGATTTGATACAAGAATGAAATGTGTGACTATTTAGAGCTGTAGACAAATTTGACCCGGATAAATGATTTAAATTTTCAACTTATGCAACATGGTGGATAAGACAATGAGTAACAAGAGCTATTGCAGATCAAGCAAGAACTATAAGAGTTCCTGTTCATATGATTGAAACAATAAACAAATTTACTCATACTTACAGAAGACTTACTCAAGAACTTACTCGTGAACCTCTTATGGAAGAGTTAGCGACAGAGCTTGATATGGATATAAGAAAGGTAAGACAAATAATGAGAATTTCTCAAGATATATTGTCTCTTGATGCACCAGTTTGAACAGAAGAAGATACTTCACTATGAGATTTTATAGAAGATGATAAAAATCCAACTCCAGATGATCAAACAAATATGAAACTTTTGAAAGAAAATCTTTATGATATGCTTGATTTCTTAACTCCTAGAGAAAGAAAAATCATAATCATGAGATTTTGACTTGATGGTTGAGATGTACATACTCTTGAAGAAGTTGGGAAAGAGTTTTGAGTTACAAGAGAAAGAATCAGACAAATAGAAGCAAAAACTCTTGAAAAACTAAAAGAACACCCAAATGCAGATAAAATAAGATTTTTCTAATAATTTTACTAACAAAAATATGAAAGCATTGCTTTCATATTTTTGTTTATTTTTTAAATATCACAGGTGGCTGACTTTGTATCAATGGATTATACTCAATAACTATTGGATACTTATAATTTGGTGATTCCGATGAAAAATATGAAATTCATCATCATGCAGAAGTATCTCCTATTCAATCACTATTTGTATCTTTTAGATAATACCTTCTCAAATAATTTAGGTCATATTTTTGAGCCTCTTCTATACTACTACAATTTGATACATAATAAGGACACTTTATAGGAAAAGCTCTAGATCATCCTATAGTATTTTCACTAAATACAGAACCATATATATATAACTGATTTTTTAATAATGTAAAACTTGTATCTCCTCATAATTCATTTGTTCAATCATAACTTATAAGTGATTTATCTGCATACATTATAGCTCTTATATAAGATACATTTGGATTTATATATATATTTCATCAGTTTCAATTTTCATCTTTCAAAACTGCTATTCAAAGTACACTATTTGTTCATGTTGTTGTGATGTTTCAATTAATATATAAATTTCATCACTCTATTATAATAGATTTATTTCATGAAACTGATCATGCTGATAATGTTACATTTTGTCAGTTTAATTTTCAGAAATATAACAAACTTCAATTCAATATTTCCCTACCATCTTCATCATCTGAGAAATCTAAATTACCTATAATCATACTTCAATTACTTGGAACAATATTTCTTATAAGTTCATAAACTTTTTTTCTTACATCTGCTTTTAAACTAGATTTTGTAATCTCTCAATTTACTAAAATTACTCAGCTTCAAGTTTGTCAAGATATTATTTCATTGTATTTATTTGAATATGTATTTCATATAACCTTTAAAGCATTAGCATAAGTATTTCAACTTCAAATAATCCCCCAATAACTATCTTTTCAATAAATATCACTATTATAGACTATATCTTTTCAATCTAATGAATATCAAATATGAGTTGAAATATAACTGTTTTGTATATCATTAATAGTTGCTCAAGTTTGTAATTGTAATTTAGTATAGAAAGGATAAGCTGTAACTCAAAAATTATTATTAAAAGTAGTATAATTTCAATTTCATTCTCCTACTGAGAAATTTACAGACGATGAATTAACTCAATATTTTAAATTTAATTTAGAATTAGTTTGATTTGTATTTCATGATCAAAATTCTAAATATATATTATTGCTTGTAGTTAGTGTTGTTCAATTTTTTGAAATCTGTATAGATCAACTTTGTACAAATCCTTCTGATAATCATTCATTAACTATATCTCACAAAATAGAAGTATAATATATAGGAGAAAATTTGGCATCTATATTTGAATTTGATATAGTTTGATTTGGGATAGCTCATAAAGTTCAATTGATATCAAAACTTATAGCTCATATACTAAATTCTGATGATAAATCAGAGATTGGAGAATTATTTTGATTTGATGTAGGAGTATAAAATTTAAATAAATAGGTATATACTCAATTTGTTGATAATTCTCAAGTAAAAGAAGTATTTGAAGTAAGTCAGATTCAAAATCTATTTGTAAAGTTTGATGGTTCTGTGGTCCTATTTAAAAAAACAGATGAAACTCAAGTTCTTGTATATTGATTTAAATACATTGTATTGTTTATATCTCACCATTTTATATCAATTGTTCTTCAAATTCAAGTTGCTGGAACTATAGCATTTAAATAAGTATCTCTTAAAGTAATAGAAAGATTTTTTGTTGTTCAATCTGCTATATTTGCATTATCCTCAAGTTGATTAGTAGAAACTGTTTTAGTAGTTATATTAAGTGTATTTGCATAAACATTGAAATTATGATTAAATGTTCAATTCCAACAATTTCATGCTTGATCACATATTTTTGTAATTGTTAAAGTATATTCTCTTGATCAATTTGATAATCTATCTAAATCAACATTTCTTAGATCCCAATTAAAGTTAAAATAACCGTCTGTTGATGTAAGAGATAATGCTCAAGTTAGATTTGGATTATTAAACCTTTCATAATATCAACTCAATGCTACAACTGTAGTTCATCAATTATTATCAACATATATTCAAGAAAAATGATAATTATTATTTGCCAAAATGTTATTTGGTGTAGTTATAGAAAGATCGGCTAATGTTGGTGGTGTCATATCAGGAACTAACTGTATAGTTCTATTAATATTTCAAGTAGTATTTGATGCAGCATCTCTAAACCTCATATAAACTGTTTTTGATCAAAATGTTGATGTCAAAGTATGACCATAATTTCAATTTGTACAAGATTGCCAATTAGTAGGATTTGTAGAATTTCAAAAAGCTACTTGCACTCATGGATTTGAATCTGTTGGACATGTTACATTCAAAACTACATTTATATTATCTGTTTGTATTGCTCATCAATTTATAGTAAAACTTCCTCATGCTGGAGCTACAGTATCAATAACTAAACTTTCTCAATTAAAAAATTGTGAATTTTCATTTAAAGCTACATCTCTAGATTTTATCATATTATTGTATGTTCATTGTGACAATCAAGATATTGAAAAAAGTCATGCAGAACTTCAAGTTCTCCATGTATTAGGATTAGGATTTGTCATATTAACACCATCAGATACCCTCTGTAACCTCAATAAATAAGAATTTAATCATGATCATCAAGCATCTGTTGCTCAATTCCAATTGTATGATATATTTATGTTATTTTTACAATACCATGTTGATGCTATTTTTGTACAACTTGTTCAGTCTTGATTAGAAGGATTTATGGTTAAAGATGTTGGATTTGTAGGAACAGCAGCATCCCAATAAAGACACCTCATATTTCAAACTAAAGAGTTTCTAAAAAGAGGACTATTGAATGTTGAGTCATTAGAATTTGTAAACTCAAATTGAGAAGCTGGATTATGTGGGATTAATGTAGATGAAGAATTATTCCTTGCTACAGCCCGATCAACACTATATCATGGAGCAAATCATCAAGTAGAATCTCAATCATAATCACACTCTAAAATAGGATTTCAAGTTGTACCATATGTAAAAACTTTATTATGATTTCCATACCAATTAGCATCTACATGATAAACTCATAAAAGAAGAAATAATGTAAAAAATATGATTTTTTTCATTTTATATAAATTTTAATAATCTTTATATAATTAAAACATATTTTTGTATTTTTAGCAAAAAAATAGCAAGTTTAAAAACTTGCTAATATTCTAAGTTAGGATAATTTAAATTTACACTTTTAAAATGTTCTTCTTGTTTTTCTTTTGCTCTTTTTAATATTTCACTGCTTGGATTTAATTCTCTAAAAATCTTATCCATCAAAGTAATTACATAATCGATCTCTGATAATATTTCTTTGCCTAAATCCGTAAAAACTCAGTATTTTTTTAAAACTTTTTGTAAAAATTTTGTTTTTATGTAATAAAGAACTATTTTTTCGAACCAATGCATATCTGGTCAAATCAATCAATCTTTGTATGCTTTCATTATGATGTACATAGTTGGAGCAAATGCATGAGCTCATAAAAAAACTCCTTGCATATGTCTTGCATCAGGTCTAATAGCAGAATAATACTTCTCTTTTTTATCATTTAAAATCACTTTATCAAACTGCATAATCAAATTTAATTTATTGTGACTCGATTCGTGAATAATTGCTTCTAAATTGTTGATTTCTGGGTTTCATGAATCAATAGTATATCACATATAAAGATGTCCTATACATTCTTTATACGAAGCTGAATTATGCAAACTTCTTGAAGTCCCAAGTGGTACTATTTTTTTTATAATGTAATTTAATTCATCATATATTCACTCATCTACTTTTTTTAGTAATTCAAAAGTTTTTTCATATATCTTTAACCAGTCATTTTCTTCCCTCTCTCCCCATCAAATCACTCATCAAGTTGCTTTATGATCTGGATGAGCCTCTACTCAATTGTATGGGTTATTATCTTCAGTTGTTAATTTAATTTTTGTTCATAAAATATTTTTTCCTTTATTCATAATTAAATCATCATATTTTCAAGATAAAAATAAATCTATTTCTCTTTTCAAAATAATTTTATATGTTTGCAGCGAGGAAAGATATTGTGGTTCGTTTAATATCAATTCTTTATAAACTAAATTTATAATTGAAGATTGGTCAGCATTTAATACAAAATCTCTATTTTTCTCTCATAAAATCAATAATTTTCATATTTCCTCTGATAAAAATCAACTATTTTTTAGTTCTTCAAGATTTTGTAATAATTTTTCATAATATTTTTCTACATAAGAAATAAGCATTTCATTATTTTTCTTTCCAAGTACATAATACTTTAAATCCATAAAAAATTGTAAGATTGTAAATTTTTGTTATTATATTTTTAATATTTTTAAAATCAATATATGATAGAAAATCTATTTTTAATATTTTTTTCAATTCCATTTTTATATTTTAATTACAAGATATTATTTTCCGATATAAAAAATAAAATTATTCCAAATAAATATTTATGACTATTACTATTAATAATCCCTTTTTACTATATATTTATTTTATTAACAAAAGATATAAGTTTTTTAAGTTTTATTTTTTGAATTACTTTAAGTTTTTTTATAAGTTTTTTATTATATTACTTATGAGTTTGGTCTGCTTGAGATGCTAAGTATCTACTAGTACTATCTCTTTTTATCCCTCATATATGAATAATTCCATTTATATGAAATCTATGACTTTTAACTATTTGTTATCTTTTAATATATTTTATTTATTTTTATCTTTGAAAATGTTTATTTAAGAAAAATTTTGCAAAACACTTAGCAATAAATATTTACTGAGAATTAAAAGATAAATTTTTTACATTTATAAGTAATAAAGATTGAAATGTAAATAAAATTTTAGCAATATATAAAATTTTAAAATGGTTTGTGTTATTTTTGATGATTTTTGTAAGTATTAGACTTACAAGATTATATATAATACAACATTTTTTAATAAATACAAATCAGGAAAATTTACAAACTTGATGATTTTGGGGATTTATTTACAAATTTGCAACTGAGCATAGTTTTGAATTTATATTATGATTATTATTTATTTTCTTTTGAATAATATACCTAATTCATAAAACAATAATCTCTATAAGAAAATTTATAGCATGAAAAATTGAATCACGAAAAGAATGATGAATTAACCCAATTTTCATAGATTTAATTTTTATTTTTATTTTATCACTGGTATTAATTTTTTATATAATTTTTGAGTATATAAAAGAACCTGAAATTATAAGTAATAATTTAAAATTAATTTTTACATTTTATATAATTATTTATTTGATATTTAGATTAGCAAAATATAGTTATAAAATTACTTTCCAACTTTGAGAAGAAGATTTTGTAAAAATAGATAAACTAAAAGTATGAGATATAGTTGATAAACCTTACTTGATAAATATATTTTGAACTCAAAACATATTGTGAGCCCCCTGAGTAAATCAAAATGAAAAATGAATTTTATATCCAAACCCTAAAGAATATTTTGAAAATTTATGAAATCCAGTTGATAATGATACAATAATAAAATTAAAAGAAATCTTTAAAATTGTGAATGAACATCATAATAAAAATTCAAAAAATATAATTGATTCTTTGAAAATTTTAAAAACTTTTGCTTTTTGACCTTATATTTTTTTGTGATTTATAATAACATTTTTAATTTGAAGCAAAATGTTTGAAATAATAAATAATTATTTATATAATTACTTTAAAATAATTATAAATAATTAATCTTTTATTTTATTTATAATTGATTGTTTTTCCTCTGAAGTTAATCTTTGTGATTTAAGTTTTACATAATTATAAAATTTTTCACTTTCATATACTCCTGAACATATTGTAGTTAAATCACAATTATTACATTCATCTGTTTTATCATGTTCCCAATGTTTTCAACTTTGTCTTATTGTTTCTCTATTGTCTAAAAAGTGTACAATTCTTTCTTCATCTTTTACTATTTTTCTAGTTTCAGTTGAAGCCCATTCAAATCATCTCATAAAACAAAGTGGCATTCTCTCAACTCTAAATGATCTTCAAGTTGAATCAAGAAAAACTAAAGCTTTTTTTATAGATTCTCATGCTATATCAAAATCAGGTAAAGTAGATAATGCTATATCAGTTTTTCTCATCATTAATGGATCTAAATTATTCCATACAAAATGTGTAATTTGTGGAAAGTTTTTTACTATAAATTTAACTGTTTTATCTAAATGATTTTGATTATATTTATTTATAACACAGTTTAATTGTACTCTAATTCACAATTTTAAAGCATTTTGAATAGATTTTAAAAGTTTTATATATGATCCTTGAGTATCTGTCAAAAAATCATGTATTTCAGGAATATATGAATAAAGTGAAAAATGAATCAGTCATAGTCATGAATCGGCTAATCTTTTTACATAATCAAAACTGGAACACATCATACCATTTGATATAACTCTACAATCCATTTTATTTTTTGAACTATACTCAATCCATTTTGGGAGATCTGGAGACAATGTTGGCTCTCATCAAGTAAAAATTATTCAATGATATCATATTTTTATAAAATCATCAATCAACTCTATACCCCTTTCGTAAGTAATATTGTTTCAATTACTTGGATTACTACAAAAATGACATGCATTATTACAATACCTATTTACTTGTATATATCATATATTTGCCATAAATTTATTTTTTTAATAATTCAATTTCATTTCTAGCTTCATCATAATTCTTATCTATTTCAAGTACTTTTTCAAAACATTTTATTGCCTCATCTTTTTTTCATAAATTTTTTAAAACTATTGCTCTATTATAAATAGCTACTACAAAATTTGGAGAAAAAGATAACAATTCATCTAATACATTTAATGCTTCCTCAAACTCTCATTTTTCTATCAATACCATTGCTTTATTATTTAGAACATCTTCATTTTTTGATTCTAAGTTTAAAACTTCAGAAAAATAACTTAATGATTTATCAGATTCATTTAAATAAAAATAACAAAGTCATAAATAATTCATTGAATCTGTATTTTTATTATTTATAACCAAATCTCTTGAAAAAGAATGTATAGCTTTTTCATATTCTCAGATAGCAAACTCAGCTAATCATTTAAAATAAAATATATCAGTTTTTTCACCATATCTTACAACTAGACTTGTATTTATAACTTCTTTATAACATTCTATAGCCTCGCTATATCTTCATAATCAAAATAAACATAATCATTTATTTATAAGTGGCTCATCATTATTTTCATTTACTTCAAGTATTTTTTCAAAAATTTCTAATGCTTTTTCGTATTCTCAATCATTATATAACCTTACTCACTCATTATTTGCTGTTGTTAAATCTACCTTTACCATAGTTAATTATTTATAGGATTTAAAATACTGAATCCATATGATCTAATAAAATTTATATGTATTCATTTACACTCATTATTATATTTACACTTTATACATCTCAAAGATTTTTTTCTATATAAATTATTTATATATTTGTATGTATAATCTTCTAAAGTATTATTTTCTTTTATGTCATTGTAAATCTCATAAATTCAAGTTCATCATAAACATTTTGGTAAATTAATAATTGGTTTTTCTATATTTTTAAGATATTTCAAAAATTCTTCCTTATTTTCTCAGTATTTTTTATATACCAAACTTGGAAATTCTTCTCATTTAAGTATATAATAACTCTCTTTATTTTCCAATAATTTTGCTTCTTGATTATCTATAAAATCATTACAATATTGATTTAAAAAACATACATCACAAGCATTTTTATAACATTCAAGTGTTTCTTTTCATCAACTTGTTATAAATGGTTCAAAATGATGTCTTCACTCTCACATAACTTCTGACTTAATTTTTCTTGGATCTTGTATCAAGTCTTCATATCATTCAAATGCCTCCACAGGAAATCTATTTGTCCACATATACATTCATGAAACTTTTGATAATTTCCAAGTTTCTATTAGTTTATCTGAATAATCTTCAAGCTTATAAAATAACTTATCTTTATTTTCACTAAACCCTCTACCAAAAGGTATAATTTGTAGTATATCATACTCATAAACTCATAGTTTCATAAAAAACTTTACTATATCTGGTAAAAATTTTACATTTATTTTATTAACAACTATATCTATATTTATAATTACATCTGGATAATTTTTTTTGATATAGATAAGTCATTTTAAAGATTTATTGAATGCTCACGGAGTTGCAACAAGATAATCATGAAGTGTTGGATTATGTCAATGAAATGAAAATGTCACTTCTTCAAGTCATGCATCAAAAACTTTTTTACAAAAATTTTCATTTGCAAACATATTTCAGTTTGTAACAGTTTGAACTCTGTCATATCCAAGGTCTTTCGCATATTTTATATATTCTGCAAATTTTGGATTTATTGAAGCTTCTCATCAAGAAATAATAACTCTATTTTCATATCAGTTTTTAAATCAGTTTTTTATTTCATTTTTTACTATATCTTCTGAAACTAATGTTCAATTTTGAGCATCACTATCAAGACAAAAAACACACTTGTTATTGCATGCTGAAGCTATACGAACCCATACACGATTTTGTTTAATTGTATTTTCTTTTGAAAGTAAGTTAGATTTGTTTTCCATTTTAAAATATTGTATATATAAAAGGTCATACTCAAGGTATTTCTGCAATAATTATTATTCACAGGATTAATAATAATGTAAAAAAAATCGGATACATATACATCAATTTTCTTTCAACTATAAATTTATGAAAAGTTTTAAAAAAATTAATTTTATCTTTAAACATATATATTATTTTTTAGAAATAAAAAAGTCTCCTATCACAAGATAATCCATATCACAAGATAAAAATGTTTCAATAGCATCTTTTGGAGAATTTACTATTGGATATCATGATAGGTTAAATGATGTATTTATAAGTATAGGAAAACCTGATACTTTTTCAAATTCTTTTAATAAAGAATAATACTTATAATTTTGTTTGATATTTACTGTCTGTATCCTTGATGTTCAATCTAAATGTATGACTGCAGGAAATAAATCTTTAAATGTTGTTTTTGCTACAAACAACATATATGGAAATGATCATTTTAAATCAAAATATTTTGATAAATCCTCTTCTACTATAGATGGAGCAAATGGTCGAAAAGATTCTCTGAATTTAATTTTTTTATTAATTTTATTCCAATTTTCTTTATTTAATGGATTTCATAATATACTTCTATTTCACAAAGCTCTAGGTCAAAATTCTGTTCTTCACTGAAACCATCAAATTACAAAGTTATCAAATATTAAATTTGAAACCTTTTTTATTAACTCATTATAATCAAGTTTATCATAATATATTTTATCTCAAAAGCTTGATAACTGATTTAATATATATTCATCTTCATAATTTTCTCATAAATATATATTATCAAATTTTTCACTATTTTTTCAAAGAATACTTGAGTTAATATAATAACAAACTCCTATACTAGATCAAGAATCTCAAGGAGCAGGCTGAACATAAATATTTTTAAATTTTGAATTTTTTAAAATCATATAATTTGCAACACAATTTAATCATACTCATCAAGAAATACATAAATTTTCTTCTTTAGTTTCTTCATATATATATCAAACTATTCTTAAAAGTAAATTTTCTGTAACTTTTTGAATTGATGCTGCTATATTTTTATGAAAAATAGCTATTTCCTCTGATTTTTCTCTTGTCTTTTCTCAAAATAAAATTTCAAATTTTTTATTATACATTTTTTTTCAAAAATGGAATGCAAAATACTTCATATTTAATTCAAAACTTCAGTTATCATTTATTTTTATTAATTCACTTTCTATTATATCTACATAAATTGGTTCTCAATAAGGAGCTAATCACATCATTTTATATTCTCATTCATTAACTTCAAATCACAAATATGCAGTAAATGCGGAATAAAGTAATCCTATAGAATTTGGGAAATTTAACTCTTGTTTTATATCTATTTTATTTCAATATCATATTCAATATGTAGTTGTAGAATGTTCTCAAACTCAATCAATAGTTAATATTGCAGATTTTTTATATCATGAACTAAAAAATGCTCAAGAAGCATGTGATAAATGATGATTAAGATATATTATCTCTCCTTCGTATCATATTTTTTTCTTTAGTATATCTTTAAAAAATAACTTATATTTCAACCATTCTTTTATTCATCTGATAAATCAATAATATCCAATAGGGTATGTTTCAATATAATTTTTTATAAAATTTTCAAATTTAATAAATGACTTTTCATAAAATCCTACATAATCTAAATTAGAGATATCTATTTTAGAATAATCTAATGCTTTTTTTATAGATAAAATTGGAAAAGAATTATCATGTTTTTTTCTAGAAAGTTTTTCTTCCTCTATAGCAAAAATTATTTCTCAATTTTTCATCAATGCTACTGAAGAATCATGAAAAAAACATGAAATTCATAATATGTATATATCTTTTTTCATTTATTAAAATGGTAAATTTTTATTTTTTATATTAAATTTTTCTGCCTTTCTCCATCAACTAGATATAGTTTTTTTAGAAAAAATTTTATATGGAAAAAATATAATTATATAAATTAAAAATAAAATTATAGAAAGAATTAAATCTCCAAATTTATGTAAGTATTTAAATAAATAATTAAAAACATTTTTCATTTAATAATTTATTAATTTTAATATAATCATATAATTTTTTTGAAATCAATTTATGTCATTCTTCATTAAAGTGACAACAATCATCGTATCTTATTCTTTCAACTGGAACTCAACTAAAAAATTTATCTAGATAAAGTAAATTTATATTTTTACTTCAAGAAAAAGATTTTTCTATTTTTTTATAAAAAGCTGGATATCCATCAAAATCCCATCACCTATGATTTTTGTATGTATTGTTTGATAAATCTGGTGAAAAAATTATAAGAATTTTTTTATCTTTATTTTTTGATAAAAAATCTTTAAAAAGTTTTTCTAACTCATTTATTATGTACTCATCATTTTTTATCTCAATACTATTTATTTCTCACTTTATTTTAATTTTTAAAATTTTATTATACATATATGATTTCTCCAATAAAAAATTATCTAAAATATTATTTCAAAATAAATAAGGCTTTCAAACTTCATTTATATTTACTTTTGCATTATATAAAACTCAATCTATCAGCTTATAAATATGATTATCATCTTGCCAAAAATGCCATATTAATAAATCTGTGTCATTATATAATTTTCATTCATTATATTTCATAATTGACTGTAATGAATCATGTCAAGGAACTCAATTATTTATCCACTCTGTATTTTTAATATTATCGTTAAGTAATTTAAAATAAGTATCTTTTCATCAAACTCATGATCACCAAATTATTGAATCTCAGATTCAAAGAACTCTACAATTTAATTTTTTATCTATACTTAAATCAAAATAAGGACCTCTATATTCACTAGTCCAATATGGTACAATTCCATCTTTTACTTCAGAAAAATCTATTTGTTTTCTTGATAAATCTGTAGCTACTATATCTATTTTATTATTTATTTGATTATAAATATCTTTATTAAATATTAAACTTAAAAAAATATCAATTAAAATAAATGATAAAAATACAATAGCTAAACTTTTTAAAAATTTACTCATTTTTATAAAATATAAATTATTACAAGTACTATAAAAAAATATAGTAAAATATCAATTAAAATAAATTTATCTTTAAAAATAATTTCTTCAACTCAATATATATTTTCTTTTAGGTAAAATATATTGTACAAATACCTTAAAATTCCAAATAAAACAAATGGTATAGTAATAGAAAATAACTTTGATTGAATTGAGTTAAATGTATAAAGTGAATAAGAAATTATTATTAATGTTGTTAACAAAAAAATTATTTGTTTTAGAAATTCTTCATTAAATGAAAATATATTTTTTCTTGAAAATATAGATAACTTAAATTCTTGATACCTTTTGAGAAAACCAAAAAATAAAGCTACGAAAAACAAAATAAGTAGAAACCAAATAGAAATATCAGTATTTATCAAATATATACCTATTAATCCTCTAATTATAAATCAAAATGATAAGAAGAAAACATCAAGAATAACTATATTTTTAACATAATATGTATAAATTAATGTATTTATTAAATAAAGTATAAATAAAAAAAATACAATTTTTCATAATAAAAAATATGTAAATATCAACGAAATTAAAATTAAAACAATTGATAAATAAAATGCAATTTTTAAATTTAACTTTCAAGAAACAATTGGTCTTTTTGATTTCTTTGGATGTTTTTTATCGTATTTTATATCCTTGATATCATTTAATATATAAGTTGCCCCTGATAATATATAAAAAGCAAAAAATCACAATAAAGACATTATAAAACTTTCAAAATAAAACAATGAACCTGAAAATATTAATGGTAAAAAAATAATAACATTTTTGACGATCTGATTTGGCCTAGTTGAAAGAAAAAAATAATAAAATTGATTAAACATTTTTAATTATAAATTTTATTAAATAAAAAAATTTTACTACTATAGTTTTGAATAGTTTTATATATGAAAAATTATCAATTAGTAATAAATTACTTTGAGATTTTAACCTATTATATTCAAATATATCTGATATAATAAATGATTTCTTTGACAATAACAAGATTTTATCAGATGTGTTTAATTTAAAACTTTTTGTAGTACCAATTCATCATAATATATTTATTCATTTTTCATTAAAAATACCTCTATTTTTCTTAATAAAGAATTCTATGAACTCATGTGAATTTCTAGATAAAATAAATATTTCATTTATTCTATTTATTTTTAATAAATCAAGAAATTTATTATTTATTGTAAAATTCTCTAAAATTTCAATATATTTATTTTCATCATTTTTTATTAATTTTATTTTAGTAAAAAAAATATCTTTATAATTTGTTATAGTATCATCAAAATCAGAAAAGAATATTACATTATTTTCTTGAAAAAAATTTTTTAATTTTTTGATTTTTTCAAATTTAGTAATTTTTTCATCAAAGATTATTGAATTTATTTTACTTTGCATAATTATTTTGAGTTAATTATATCTAAAATTGAATCTAAATCTGATACCTTTGGAGTCCATCAGTATTTTTTTGCCAAACTTATATCTAATATATATTCCTTATCTGCAATTTCATATTGTTCTTTATGTAAAATGTTAATTCAAAAAATATTTAGTATACTAAATATTAACTTATTAAGTTTATGATTAGTTTTAAAAATAAGAGATCTTGATTTCATTGTTTTTTTTATAATATTATAAATATCAATAAATCTAGCATTTACAGAAGATCATATATTTATAATTCAACAAATATCTTTTTCTATTCATAATACTAAAAAATCTACCAAATCAGCTAAATTAATCAATTGATATATATTTTTTCAATCTCAAAATAATGGAACTGGTAAGTTACGGTGAAATAAATTTATAAGTTGTTTAATTACTCAAGCTCTCCCCTTTCATATTATTAATCTTGGTCTTACAATTAAAGATTTAATATCATAATTTTGAGTATAAGTAGATATAAGATTTTCTGACTTAAGTTTTGATAATCAATAATGCTCAATTGGATTACAAGGATGTTTTTCATCAATTGGTAGGTATTTAGGTAATCCATATACCATATCTGAAGATATATAAATGATTTTTTTTATGTTTCTATGTAAACAAAAATCTAAGACTTTTTTTGTAATTCAAACATTCACTTCATCAAAAAATTCTTCTTTATTAAAATATGGAATTTTTGTTTCAACATATTGCCTTCATATTGAGTTTATAACTATATCATAATCAAAATCATCTAAGAAATTTTCAAAATCATCATGTAACAAATCTTTTTGAAAAAATTTGATTTTACAATTAAATATATCCAATTTATTTTTATCTACAATTACTAATTCATAATTTTTTATAATCAATTTTTCTACTAATGCTTTTCATAAAAATCATGATCATCAAAGAAGTAATATTTTCATTTTTTATGAAAATTTATAAATTAAAATTACTCAAAATACTATAAAAATAATTCATAATATTTTATACATATTCATACTTTCTCCCAATAAAAAAAATCAAAGAAAAGATACAATAATAAATCATAAACTCAAAAAAGGATAAGCATAAGAAACCTCTACTTTTGATAATACATAAATCCAAATAACAACACTTATAACATAAAAACTAAGTCCTCAAATTAAAAAATAATTAGTTAAAATTGAGATTATAGTATCAAAATAGGATTCTTTTAAAATTAGTTTTCAAGTTCATAGTTTCAAAAAAACTTGTGCCATTGCATTTAAAAAAACACTAGATAATATTAAAATTAGATTCATATATATTTTTATTTAATAAAATTATTTGGATTTCATATTTCAAACCTTGTAAAATCAAATTGTTATTGTTTTTAATGGTGTATTTAACTTTGGTATAAAATAAGTTTCAGGTCTCATACTATATTCAACTATAGGAGTCAATTCAAAGTTATCTATCATATATTTACAGTCCTCTCTCATTCAATTTTTTATTAAAAAATCACTTCTAAAATCTCCAGATGAATAACAAGCAGTAGAAAGATAAAAAATATTATTTTGATTTTTCAGTTTTTCAAAATCATCATCAAAAGATTTATTATGATTTTTAGGGGTATGACTTACATTGTATTTTTTAAAATTATTTACCCCTTTATTTATTAAAAAATAAATAGGAAAATCGTACTCAACATAATCAACATAATTAGGAATTATTATATTTAAATTATTTCAAATTTTATCTATATTCTCACTTATAAAAAAGAATTCTTTCTGCATAGAATAATTTTTTAATATAAAATCTTTATATATAAAAGGTTGTATTAAAAAAACTGAAATCAAGCCTCATAAAAGAATTTTTTTTATTTTTTCATTATTAAATAAACTAAATACAAAATAAAATGAATATGTAATAAAAAGTAAAAATAATGGTTCAAGCAATAAATAATGTCTAGATAATGAAGAAGTTCAAGATGAAGAATATTTATAAAGTAAAGCAGATATATATAAAAATAATATAATTAAAACTACTATATTTTTTTTATCTTTATAGTAAATAATATTAAGAATTGAGAAAATAAAAAGTCATAAATAAATACTTGAATAATATGAATTATTTAAAATGTAAGCTAAATAATTATAGTAATTTTTTATCGTATAAAAAATATCATCAAAATAATATTGCTTTCAAGTATAAAAATGTTGATTTTGAGATATTAATATATTATATCTATCATAAATAAATGCTAATAATATAAAAATTAAAAAAATAATACTTAAATAATATATATAATTCATTTTAATATTTTTTATTTCCTTAATATTTAAGTATTTTACACATATCAAAATAAATACAGGAATATACAATAAATACAAAGTTCTTGAATAAATTGCTAATATAAAAAATAAAGAAAAAAATAAAAAATATATTATTTTCTTATATTCAAATGAAAGTACAAGAGATAAAATACTAATTGAAACAAATAAATTTCATAATATATAATAATCTTCTGAAAATCAATATTTTATTTGATGTGGAAATGTTAGTAAAATGAAAAAATATATTATTGGAAGAATTTTATTTTTTCAACTTAAGTAGTACAAAGAATAGGATAAAACAATATATGTAAGTATTGAGAATAATGATTGAATGTAAAATACAGAAAACACATCTAAATTAAATATTTCTACTAAATATAAATAAATTATACCATTTGTATGTCAATCACTTGCCCCATTTCAAAATATTTGATTTTTTATATAATCAATTAAATCAAAATTATTAGATAAATATATATTATTTAAAAACGAAATTCAATGATAATTTTCATATGATATAAAAGGGATCGGTAATACAAACTTTATATATATAATTAACAATGAAATAACTAATAACACGATTACTTTATATACCATAAACTATTTATTGTAAAATATTATAACACATACATATCATCCTTTAAAAACAGTATTTTCATTATTTACTTTACTAAAAAATAATATTAATTTTTCATATACTTCTTTATAATTTCAAGTGATTATTATATTTTCTTTGTTCTCAAATCATTCTCAAAATCTTTTTCAAAGATTTATTCATATAAATGCTTGTTTATTTTTTATAGAACTCATAAATCATAAATATGAATCTATATATTTTAAATCTATATTTATATCTACAAAATAAACAATTGGTAATTTTGAATTAATAACCTCATTCTCTGAATTATCTCATAGAAATCAAGCAAAAGTAAATCTATCCATATTTAATCATGAAACTGAAATTGCAGTCATAAGAGCTGAAGTTCCAGGTACAGGAATTATATCTATCAAATTATTATTTTTATTTAATTTATATACATATTCTACAAGCTTATATCATGGATCCTGAAAACAAGCTGCCCCACCAGCTTCAAATATTCAAAAATTATCTCAATTATCTAAAGTATTTTTTATCAATTTTTTATTATAATCACTTAGTTCTATTTCATAATGATGTGAATCAAACTGAATTAATCTTCATTTATAATCTATTTTTAATATTTCAAATATCATTTTAACTTCTTCTACATACTCAACAAATAGCAACTTAGTATCAAGTATTTTTTCAATCATATTTGGTGAAATATCATTTATATTTCAAAGTGTTCAAGAAATAACATAAAATTTTGATTTATTCATAAAAATATTAATTATTAAACTACTGGTGAAACCTCTTCTTCTCAAAAAACATCAAAATGTACTTTATAATATCAATGACAGTTATTATACAATTTACATGTTTTGCATTTTTTTGGTTTTATACATTTTCTTGACTCACTTTGTACATCATTCATTTCACTCTTATGTAGAGTTTTTTCCAATTCAATATTATAAATATTTGTATTATATAAATCTTGACTTACCCCATATAAAACACAAAGTGGCAATGAGACTAAGTTTCATTTTGATGTAAATAAAAAATTTAGTCTTATTTTAGAGTAATCATTATCATAATCAAGCATTTTAAGAAAAAAATCTTTGTATTCTTTGAAACTTAATCAATTCTCAGAATATAATTTTTCCACATCATAATTATTTGGAAACAACAAAGTAAATCAGATTTTGGGATTAGTAAATAATTCTATATCATCTTTATTATGCCTAGTTAGGACAGAATTAATTTTATAATTTATTTTCTTTGATTCAATTAATTTAACTATATAATCATAATTTTCTTTACTTCAACTGTATCATGTTATTTTATCATTTATATTACTATCTTGTGAATATAAAGGTATAGTAATATTAATAAAGTCATAAGCATCAACTAAATTTTTAAGTTCTTTTGGTCTAGATCATGATGTATTTAATTTAAAAGAATTAACTATTTGAGATAAATAATTAAATATTTCATATATATGTGGATTTGCTAAAGGTTCATGTCATCATAATTCTATATAATCAAACTTTTTTCACTTATTTAAATACATTATAAATTTTATATCTTCCAATGTAGTTGCATTAATTGTTGTATTTTTAAAGTTTTTTGTAGATCTATCACAAAAGCAACAAGAATAATCACATTCATTAATTATATACAAATAAATACTATCATTATTTAATATATAATTATTTATTAATACTCTTTTTCTTTCTAAATCCTTAATAAAAATATTTAGTCAAAAATTAGGATTTTCAATTCTCTTTAAATCCAAAATAATTTTATCAATTTCCTCTAATTTTCAGTTTTTAAGTAAAAAAAGAAATTTTGCATATATTTTTTTTACATCCATAATGCTTGTATTATAAATTTTACTCACTTTCTACTTTAACAAATTGTCTTGGGAGATTTAGAGTGTTTCAAATTCTATTTATAAATATTAATGCTCATTTATATCAATAATATGGTTCATATGAGTAAACATGGTAATCATATGAAGGAAATCAAAATTGCATTTTATTTAACTTTGAATTATTTCCATTGATATGAACATGAGAATTTGTTATAAGTAAGTCTATGGTGTTTAAAAAATCTCATGATCTAAATCAATATAATATATCTTTTCATTCTATTTCTAAATTTACATTATTTTTCAGATGTTTTTCTTCTCAATGTATAAATATCTTCTCCAAAGTTAATCCAAGATTTTTTGAGATATCAATTATTCAATTTAGTAAATAAGGATCTCAATGGAAGGATATTTTTTTATTTGCAAAAGTATGAGGGATAACCCATTTTAATATATCTATACTATTAAAGTAAGTTAAATCTCTATTTATAAAATTTTCTCAAATTTCTTCTATTTGAAAATGCTTAGCAATAGTTCTGATAAATTCTCAAGTTTTATCTAATCAAAAAGGTAAATCGAGTTCTAACAGATCAGATCAAAGTCTAGATGTAATCTTTTTTGCTGCTTTTCTTCAATATGGCAATGATAAAATAGTTCATGCATCTTTTATTTTTAATAAATCATCAAATTTTCATCAATCAAGCCAAATAGAAACAACATTTAATCATAATCATTCAAGTATCCTTTTCAATTCATTTACATTTCATATACAATCTCATTCTCATCTATCAAATAAATTTCAAACAATTGCTACATTTTTTTTATCGATTTTTCATCATTCTATATCTATATTTTTTGCTAATGAAAAGAGTAAATCACTATATCCTTCTAACCAACAATCTGTCATAGAACGAGATGGGATATTAAAAATAGGCTTATCTACTACCAATTTTTGTTTAGCTTCGTTTATTATTCAATCATAGTCTGTTCATACTATCTGACTCATAGGCATAGAACTTACAAAAATTTGTCTTACGAAATCTTTCTCTGCCATATTTTTTATACTTTCAACAAATTTATCATTTCTATTTCATATTACATTATCTGCATCAGAAATTGTAGATAAAATTCTATGCTTTCCATCTGCATTTCTTAAATTTGATGTTATATCATGATTTCATTGTATAAAATCTACTTTAAAAAAGAAACAATCTGGGCTATCAACCCAAAGATATGAGTCTTTAATGGCATTTACTCACATCAAAACTCATACTAGGTATGTTATCGGAGTGTTATTTTTTTCAAATTCTGACATAAAAATTTATTATTTTTTAAAATAATTAGAATATTTTTTATAAAATCACATATTACTTAAATTTATAAGCTCTTCTATTGTTTTTAGTGCTCATTCAAATCATACATAAAAGTTTTTTAGACTAAACTGATTTAATCATAAATCTGAAATTCTTCTATCGAAGAAAATGTCTGAGTAAATTAAATCTAAATTAGAATTTTTTAATTTAAAATCAAATTCTTCTTTATTTCAAAAGAAATTAATTTCAGTTTTTTCTTTGTTTTTTATCTTATTATTAATAAATTCTGAAATTGCATTATGATTTCAATCTATCAAACTAAAACTATCATCTCAATCAGTAATAAATCAATCAAAGTTATCATAAATAAAAAACTTTATATTAAATCCCATTTCTTCTAAAAATTCTATTACATCTACATTGTTTGTATAGTCTACAGAAAAAAATTTCTTCACCTCTCTTAATCACAAGAAAACTAATCAAATACTAACTCCTTTTTCTTTTACATATTCTACTTTTTTATTAAAATTATCTATAATTTTTTCTGATTCTTGTCATATATTTATATCAATTTGAAATTGTTTTCATATTGATTTTAACCAATTTATTGAATTTTCTACTCAATAAGGATACTTAGGTGATATATATCTAACTCCCATATCTTGAAATGGATATTCAAAAGCCTCTCTTTGTAACTTATTTGGAGAAAAAACAAAAAGCTCAGATTTAAACATCAGTTCAAGTATTCTTATATCGATAGTAGGAATAAACGATGTATTAATTTTTATTCAGTTTTCTATAAGTATATCTCATAGTTTTTTTTGAAAGAAGCTCTCATGAAATCAAAAAAGTGAAATAGATTTTTCTTTTACTTTTATATTTGATAAATCTAACTTAGATATATAATTTTCAAGCATCATTACTTTTTGCTCATATGGAGTTTTCTCTAACTGTCATTTAAATATAAATGGTATATTTATTCTTTTTTTTGCCCTTTCAAGTACAGAATAAATATCATCTCAAACAATTCTTGGAACACAACAACAATTAAAACTTAAAATTTTAATATTATTTTTTTCTATATTTTCAATTGCATAATCAATTGCTCTTGAAAGTTTATTTGTTCATTCTCACATAACAACATCGTTTTCATCTAAATCTGTACTTAATCACATAGAGTTTCACTCATTTTTATTAGAATCTATATATTTACTTTTTTCTTCTTTTGATAAATAATAATATTTATCAAAATAATAATTATCATAATATCATTTAGGAAAATTGAAAAAATGATATCATTTATCTTTGTTGTTTGGACTTATTCATTGGCACTCTCTTTCCGAATGATGAATAGATATTTTTGGTAAATTAAGATTTATACTTTGATCTGTATTTCTAATATAACCTTCATTAACAAAAAATCTGAATTGCTGAAGTGGGTGAGCCCAATTTTGTATAACCGAAAAAGGCGGTCTGTCTGGTTTTGCAAAAGTTTGATAATATTCTTTTTTAGCTTTTGGATCATTCGCTAAAATATTTAAAAATGTAGAAATTCTAAGATCTTTTCATTTTACTTTTAAATATCAAAGAAACTTAATAAAATACTGATTATTTAAATTATGATGAACTCAAGTACATAAATTATCCGTACATAATCTTCAATTACACTTATTTTCTAAAGTATTATCCTTTAGTCTAACTTGAAGAACTTCTCATGTTTCCTTATCATTTAACATTAACTCAAGCTGATTTCTACTCCAAAAAATAGATTTTAAATCTATTTTTTTTTCAAAATCAACATAAAACATATTAAATAATTTTAATAAAACTGCTTTAATTTGAGTTGATGGTTTGTATCTTTTCTCATAAAACTCTTCTATTTTAATATTTCTATTATTTATGATATTTTGTTTCATTGTTTTATATTCAGTTAGGAACTATCTCAAACTTTTTAAAAAATTCATCAAACTCTTCTTCAGACATTGGATTTGGATATTTTTTATTTTCGGAACTTAGCCCTATTACATCCTGAACTAATTTATCGAAAATATTCAATACTTCAGCATTAGGATTATATTCTAAAACAGTTTTTGCTTTATACTCAGCACATGCAATCACATCACTTCTAGGGACAAATGCAATTATTTCAAGTCATATTCTTTCTACAAATTTTGTAATAATTTCTTTATTTAAAGTATTACTTCTTGCATTTACTATAACTCATCAAACATAAATTCAGTTATTTTTATATTGATCTACGGCTTTACATATATTATTACATGCATACATACTCATTATTTCTTCTGAAATAACTATAAATATTTTTTCTCAATATCAAAGCCTAAGAGGAGAAGCGAATCATCAACAAACTACATCTCATAATACATCAAATAATATAACATCATATTTAGCTTTAAGTAAATCCACATCATCAAAAACTTCAAACATTTTTGATATTCATCTTCAAGCACATCAAGTTCATGGAATAGGTCATCATGCTTCAATACAATCAATATTGTTATATCCTTTTACAACAAGTTCATCTACAGATACGTAATCTTGATTTTTTGCTAACATTTCCATTATAGTTGGAATTCTTTTTCATCATGTTATTTTTTTTGTAGAATCTGCCTTTGGATCACATCAAACTTGAAGAACCCTTTTTCATAATTTTGAAAAACTAGCAGACACATTACATGAAATTGTCGACTTTCATATTCATCATTTTCAGTAGATTGCAATTCTTTCCATGGTTACTTTAGTTAATTATATAATTGGCTCAAATTCTAATTCTCAATATATTTCAGAATAATTTTTCCAAACTCATTCACAACTTTTATTATATTTACACAACTCACATTTATCAAATTGTTTTTTCAGCATATTTTTCTTTCTTTCTTTCCGATCAAATTTTTCTTGGTTATTTATATGATCTATTTCAGTAATATAATCTTGATCTTCTCATAAAAATTTTTTTATTAATGATTTATAGTTTATTTTATCTATTTTATAAAATATACAAGGAGGTACAGAATCAAATGTAATTCTAATATTATATTTTATAGATACATAAATAATTTTCTTTAAATAAGGTATAAAATCAGTATACGATATTTTTAAATCATCCCAATTTTCTTTCATATCATCATTTAACCGAATATAATTTATTCTTATATCAGTTATATTTTTTTTCTTATAATAATACAAAATAGTTTCTATTATTGTTTCTATATTTTTGCTATTTAACACTATGTTTATACTTATATCATCTCTTAATTTTCAATCTAGGAAAAATTTTTTGAAATTATCAATAGCTTTTAGTTTTCTTTGTAATCATCAAGGAACCTGTATTAAGTAATCTTCAGTTTTATCAATATGTGAATGTATAGAAAAATTTACCCTAGTTAATCATGCATCAATAATAGTTTCTACAAATTTTACATCATCAAATTTCATTCAATTTGAAATAACATTTATATTTTTGAATCAATTTTCTTTACAAAAAGATATAATTTCAGTTATATTTGGGTGTATTGAAATATCTCCTCATAGAAATCCAATAGAATCATATCAATCATTAGAATATTCTTTAATTTTTGCTTTTATATCATCTATTTTTACAAATTTGATATCCCATAATTCAGATTTTGAACTCATACAAAATCTACACTTGTTATTACAGGCTTTTCAGATATTTATTTCTATATGTTTCATAAATATTACATTAAATTTCAACTAAAAACCTTACTATAATATATTTTATATTGATCAAAACTCTTTTGTATATGTTCTCTTCAGTATATGAGACAAGACCAAAGCAATCTTCTTTTTTTATCTTTTTCTAAAAATAATATATTATCTCAATCAATTTTTATAACATTTAAACTTTTAAGAAATTCTAGTTCCTTTCAAAAATAATCATAAATATTTTTTCAAAAATAATCATAAAAACTTTTTATTGATATTTTATCATCTTCCCTAAATCAAGTAATTATTTTTCTTTTCATTTCATCCTTTTCAGAGATTATATATCCTTCATAAATTTTCTTTTTTGAATCAAATTTTTTTTCTACTTTTTTCTTTCATTCATATGATATTTTTCATTCTCTAAAACTTCTAGCACTTGGTCAAAATCAAAATAAATTAATATCCCCAGATGTTATATCTCAATATCAATATTTTTGTTTATCGTCTTCCTGATTATAATTATTGTTTATTATCCCCCATCACTGAAATTGGATATCTAAGTCTCTTTTTTTTGAATAGTTATATTTTTCTAAAACAGAAGGAATTCTTTCAAGTAATTCCAGTGAAAATTTTTTATATTCATCTCAGTAAAAATAATCTTTATCTCATGAATAATGTTTTTTTATATAGAAATTAGTTGTAACCATAGAATATATTTTTATATGACTTACTCAGTAAGAGCATATTTTTTCCAAAGTATAAATGAATTTATCTACATCATCTCATTTAAGACCTCTTATTAAATGAATAACAGTCCTCGAAAAATTATATTTTTTTACTAAATCAAGTGATTCTTTTACTTTTTCCTCAGTATCTATATTTCTATTCATTCATTCTAGAACATTTAAGTCAAGTGATTGTACTCAAAAATGTATCGTTTCAAATCATACTTCTTTTATAGCTTTTAGTTTATCCTCTGAAGTACTACTAGGTCTAAATTCTATTCATTTATATGCATGTATATCAAACTCAAACAACTCAAACAACTTTCAAAAAAGTTTTTTTATTTGTTCTGGAGATAAAATACTTGGAGTTCATCATCAAACTGATAAACATTTAAATTTTGATCATTTAAATAATGGTGCATAAAAATGAAATTGCTCAATTAAATAATCAACATACTCTTCAACAGTTGATTCTATATTTTTTTTAACCAATTTTTTATAATAAGGACAAAAATCACAGAACTCTTCACAAAAAGGAATATGAATATACATTTCTAATTTTGACGATGTTTTTCAGTTTTTTATTTCATCAGTTATTCAACTCCAATTTTTATATATATCTTCTGAATTTAGATTAATTTTATCATATGATCTAACCAAATGTATCATATCATAATTTTCAATAGACTTCATATATTGTCAGAAATATATGATATCTTTTCTAAATAATAAAATGTCTTTTGTTGTAAGCATTTTGATAAAATTAAATAGGTATAGTTATATTCCTAGTTTGTAATATATATATTTTTCAATCATTAACTGTAAATTCAATATCTTGAGGGTATCAATAAATTTTTTCTATTTTAAAAATATACTCTAATAATTTTAGTGAAATTTCATGAAAAACATAATCAATATTATTTTTATATTTAACTCTAACTTTTTTATTATTTTTTATAGTATAAAAATAACTATCGGTAAAAATATTTTCAATATTATAATCATAAAAATTATTTTTATTATAAATTATAATTGATGGATTTAAGATTCTTCAATCAGATAAATTAAAGTTAAGTCAAGGAACATATTCAATTCTTATATATTTTTTCTTGTATTCAGAAAATGCTATTCAACTTAATTCTCAAACAACAAAATCCTGAAGAAAATAATTTCAATTAATATTATTATAATTTATTTCATTTGATATTTTTTTTATAATATTATTATTTCTAAGCTTCTCTATATCTTTTGAAATTAAATCATTTATATCATCAAGCTTATAAATTGGAAAATATGAATTAAACAATCATGCATATGAAAATTTTTTTCAATCTTCAGATAAATATGAACTTCTTAAAATTAATGGATAATTAAAGTTTTGTTTTAAAACATTACTTAGTAAATAAATTTTTGGTACATTAATATTATTATCAATAAGTTTAATCAAATTAATATATTTATTTCAATGTACTGATAGTTCTTTTCTCATAATTAATATTTATTATACCTAAATTTTTTACTCAATTTACTACTCATTTAGCTCATAAAATATAAGGAATTCAAAGTTCCCTAGCTATAATTGCTGTGTGTGATAATTCTGACTCTGACTCTGCAACTATTAAGTCAAAATATTTTATTTCATCAATGTAAGTTAAGTCTAAACTACTACATATTAATACATTTTTGTTATTATTTTTATTCAATTTAAAATTATACTTTAAATTATGAAGAGAATATTGCTGATAAACTTTAAATTCTTTAAAATTTCTATTTATTGAATTTTCAATTAGATAATTAAAATTTGTTGTTTTATAGTCTTTTATATTAATAATATCTTCTATTGTTTTTAATCATTTATTAATAACTTTTTGAATCAACTTTATTTTAAGGGATAAAAGTGAAATATCATATGTATTTTTTTCTAATAAAATATTTCTAATGTCAATTAATTTTACTAAATATATATATTTCCTAAAATACAATTCTTTCTTATATTCATTTAAAATATATTTATATGTATCATTCAATAAATAATAATTGTTAAATAATTCAACTAATAACTCAATATTATCATAGTTATTTTTATTAATTATTTCTTCTATACATTTAAGTTTCTTTATATCCTCAGATATTACACTATCTTTTCTAAAATAAATAAGATTTAATCAATACTCACTGACAAATATATTAAATTTTTTTGTATCAATAACCTCTATATCACAAGATATTATTTTTACAAAATTTATATAAAATTCCTTATCTTTTGGAAAATAGATTCATATATCAATATTATTATTTTTTTTTATATATAAGTGAGTTTTTGGAAAATTAAAATTTTCAAAATATTCATCTAAATTTTTATCGTTTTTATTCAAATCATATATATATCTAATTTTAAGTATATCTAAGGGGCTGTAAGCTAATTCATAACTTTTAAACTCATTTAAATTTGATAAATCTTTCAATAAATTAATTTTTTCTAAAATATCATTAATCATTATATATTAAATTAAACTCTAAATTTCAATATACCTCATTATATGTTTTCCGAACTCATTCACACTTTAAATTATATTTACATAATTTACACTTTTCAAATTTAGTTTTTTGTCTATTAGTTTTTTCTATTTTCCAATCAAAAACCTTATTGTTATTTATCCAATCAATTTCTGTTATATGATCATACTCTTCTCATAAAAATTTTTCTATAAATAACTTATAATTAATTTTATCTATTTTATAAAATATACAAGCAGGAACTGAATCAAAAGTAATTCTGATACTATATTTTAATGATATATAAATAAGTTGCTTTAAATATGGTAAAAATTCTGTATATGATATTTTTAAATCATCCCAATTTTCTTTTATATCTTCATCTAACCATATAAAATTTATTCTAATATCTTTAATTTTTTTTACCTTAAAAAAAAATAACACTGTTTTTATTATACTTTTTAGATTATAAGAATTAAGTACTATATTTATAGATAATGGTTGTAAATTCCCTTCTTTTATAATTAAATTTATATTATCTATTGCATTTAACTTTCTTATTAATCATCATTTAACTCCTGTCAAATAGTCTTCAATCTCTTCTTGATGAGAATGAATAGAAATATTAAATCTAGTTAATCAAGATTTTATAATATTTTTAGTAAAATCAAAACTATCAAATCTCATTCAATTAGTTATGATATGTATTTCTAAAAATCAAACTTTTTTACAGTAATTAATTAATTCAATTAATTTAGGATATATTGATACATCTCATCATAGAAATCAAATTGAATTATATCATTTTTCAATATATCATCTTACTTTTTCTTTAAGATTATCTATTTCTGCAAATTTTATATCATAAAGTTCAGGCTTTGAACTCATACAAAACCTACACTTATTATTACAAGCTTTTCAGATATTTATCTCAATATGTTTTACTTTTACCATTTTTTATCAAAGATAAATACTAAATCTGGTATTTCACTATCTTTAAAAGTTAAAACTAGTTCATCATATACTTCACTTAATTTTCATCTTATTAATAAATTTGAATATTTTACTCAAAATTTTCATAAATTAACTCATACAAAACATTTTCTTTCATCTATATTTTTCATAAAATTTATATTTTTTTCAAATTCATTAAATTTTTCTATATGATTAAAATAAATTACAGGAAAATTATATTTTTCTATTTCATTTTTAGTATTTATATTTATTCAATCAAGAAAAACATATTTATCCATATCAAATCATGATACAGAAATAGCGGTTTGAACTGCTCAACTTCATGGAATAGGATAAATATTTATGCCTAGTCTTTTTCTTATAGAGTAGATATAATCAACTAATTCAAATCAAGGGTCTCTAAAACATGCTGTTCATCATGATTCAAATAATCAAATATTTTTTCATGATAATAATGCTTCTATGATCTTTGATTTTGAGTTATTAAGATAACTTAAATCATCTCACATCTCAATAATTTCTCATTTATACTCAAGTCATAACCTTTTTATGAAAAAATTAAAATGATTTATTTCCTCAACAAATATAATATCACAAATCATTATTTTTGAAATCATATTTTTTGATAAATCATTATCATCTCATATCATTCATGATATAACATAAAAATCTCAATATTTATTTTTTCATTGTAAACTCATTGCAAAAATTGTTAAGAATCAAATCAGTATATTTAACAGATTTAAGTATTTCTATTGAATACTCTTTATCAATAATTTTATTTATTTCATTATATATTTTTTTTATACTATTTTCTTTTATCTTATTTTTAATATTTACATCTCATATTTTAAGTATATCTTTATACTTTTCAAATTTTCATGATAAGATTAAATTGGTAGGATAAATTGATCAATCAGTATCAATAACTATTCACAAATTGTAAAAAGATGTTTGAGAAAAATTATCCAAGTTTATTAACTCAAAGAAATTTCAATTATCAAGAAAAATTTTAATCTCCTGAAATCACTTCTGAAGATTTATTAATCATTTTTTTGACCATAAAGAATAATACTCTGGCAAAAAATTAAATTTTCTAACTCATAAATCGTAAATAAATTTAAAGTTTTTAAAAAATTCAGATGAATTTTTTGATGTAATTACTTGATTTACTCTAATAAATTTTGCATATTTTTTTACATTTTCAATTATATTTTCTGATAAGTTTTCACCATTAATCAAAACTCTATTTGTTCAAGTTGTGTTTTTGTCTCAATCAATACTAAAGGTAATATTTATTCAATTATCTAGTACAAACTTCATAAATTCTTGATCAACTAAAGTTGAATTAGTTGTAACATAGTATTTTGGAGAGTACTTTTTGGGAAAATTATTTACTATGTATTTAATATAATCTTTTCTTATTAAAGGTTCTCATCAAAAAAATTTTACTTTATCTATTAAAATATCATTTTTCTCTAAAAGATCAAAGCTTTTATCTATTATTTCATTTGTAATACTGTTATTTTTCTTATTTATATCACAATATTTACATCTAAAATTACAATCATATGTGAGTATATAAATTAATTCCATTTATGCATTATAACAATCTAAATATTTTTTAAAAAATCAAGTACATGGGTTAGCTCTGAATTTACAATCATCACATTTATCTACAAAACTTCTTTTTCTTGAGTTATCTGGTGAATATATATCTTGAAGTACTACTTTTCAATTAACATCTGTAAATCTTTCTATGGTATGTCTTTCTTCCCAATGAGTATCGTTTGAATACTGTTTATTTTCTTCTCCCAAAATACATATTGGAATTCAAAAAAATCTCAAAATCAAATTATTTGCATTACAAAAATTTATTATATCTGTGATATATGTTTTAAAGTCTACTAAATCAAATACTAAGTTAGCGTAATTATTATCTGCTAATCATTCCGGTGCTATGTTTGAAATCAATATTTGTTTAACTGGAAAATATGATTCTTTAATAAATTTTAAAATATTAATTATATCTTTATAATTATAATTGTTTAAAACAATATTTGAAAAGAAAAAATTATTTTGTTTATTATTATTGATATTTGATGCAATCAATTTAAAGTTATCAAAATGATTTTTATTTCAAGTTTGTTCCAAACAACTTTTTTTATCATACCAATGTATCGATAAACTTAGTTCATCAATATAATTTAATGATTCCTTTGAAAATTCCTCTGATGCAAACATAGTTCAATTAGATCATACATAGATTTTATATCAAACTTTTTTTGCAAATTTTAATAAATCTAAAAATCACGGGATTATAGTTGGCTCTCATCAAGTAAAATTTACATGATTATATCACTTTTTTCTTCTATCAAGCAAAATTGTCTTTATCTGCAAAATAGTTAATGGAAATTTATTATATTTTTCAAGTCTATCATATTCACTACAAAAAATACAACTATGATTACAAATGTAGGATATATGAAATTCTAATCTTTTCATTTTTTAATAACTATTAATTTTATTAATACCAATACCTCAGTATAAATCTATATATTCATTCCATACTCATCAACAAAGAAATTTATATATACATCCATCACATTTATCTATATATTTTTTATTATTATCTGCCCTTTCAACTCAATATTCTAAAAAATCTTTTCACTCAATAACTTCTATGCAGTTTTTATTATATTTACTCCATCACATAACACAAATTGGAAGTCAACAATAAGGATTATTTACAACAAATCCTAAATTGTGAGCATAACCAAGAATTCCTGATAATTCACTATTAATAGTTTCATAGTCCAGCATCATCTCTATATTTTTCTTTGCATCTCAGTGGGGTTGAATAAATGACAAAGAAATATATTTTACAAATGAAAATTCTTTTTTTACAAAATCAAAATACTCTTTTAAATCTTTGTAGTTTTTTCTACTAATAACTGGGTTAAAAATAATCTCAATATCCTTATAATTTCATAAGTTTTTTATATTACTTATTACAATTTCAAATATTCATTTAAGTCATACATATTCTTCAAATATATCTTTTTTATGTGAATGAAATGAAATGAAAAATTTATTTAATCAGCTTTTTATTAATTTTTCTTCCAAGTTTTTATTTAATAGTGATGCATTTGTTTGTAGTTCAATATATTTTACTCATAATTTTTTTATTCATAATACTATTTTATCTATATCTTTTCTAAGAGTTGGCTCTCATCATGATAGGGTTATCTTTATATTCTCTACTGATCATTCTTTCTTTATTATTTTTTGAATTTCAAATAATATTTCTGTTATATTTTTTTCTTTATAATTTGGTTCAGTTTCATTTGTAACATTACAAAAACTACACTTTTCATTACAAAGCATATTTAAACGAATAAGATGTGATCTTATGTTATTTTTCATTTGAAATTATAGGTTTTATATAATTAATATTATCGTATAATTTATCCATAAATATTGGGAATCACTTACATTTATCATTATGAAGACATTTTTTACAATCTATTATTTTTGAAAAAATAGTATTATCTAAATATATATCATTAAGCTTATTAAGATAAGTATTTTTATAAAATTCTAAATAATCTGAATTTATTTTTAATCAAATACATAAAGGGATATTAAAAATATAAAAATTAAAATTATTTAAATTCTCTAACAACGATTTAAATGATAAAATATAATTAATATCAAATACTTTACTTTTTAATCTAGGAAACATGAAGTACATATTTAAGTTATTTAAATTTCAGAAATCTACTAAATCTTTTATATAACTAATATTTTGCTTTAATATTAGACAATTAACATCTATTGAAATTCATTTTAGTTTTAAATATTTTATATTATTTAATAAATTATCAAATGCTCATTTATTTCAAACGATATTATCATGGATTTTACCTAATCAATAAAGAGAAGTTGTTATTGTTTTAATATTATATCTTAATAACTTATCTATAAAAATACTATCTATTCAATTCAAAGATGTCATAATATGAATTTTTTTATATCATACCACATCTAATAAATTAAGAATTCTAATATCATATAATGGTTCTTCACCAACTATATAAACATCAGTTACATTATCTATATTAATTTTTAATAAACTATTTATTACATATATAATATCCGTTTCTTCTTCTTTATGAGGACAAAATATACAATCATTAAAACATGAGGAAGTTATTTTAATTACTAAGTTTCAATCAGAAATAGAAAAAGAAGAGTTACTTGATTTTACTTTTTCTGTATATTTTCATATAAGTTTTATAAAAACTTCTTTATTTATTTCCATATCAATGCCTTAATTATAATTAAAAATAACCTCTATATCTTTTCCAAATTTGCTTATATTTTTTTCATAATACTATTTTATCTATATCTTTTCTAAGAGTTGGTTCTCATCATGATAGGGTTATCTTTATATTCTCTACTCATCACTCTTTTTTTATTATTTTTTGAATTTCAGATAATATTTCAGTTATATTTTTCTCTTTATAATTTGGCTCTGTTTCATTTGTTACATTACAAAAACTACACTTTTCATTACAAAGCATATTTAAACGAATAAGATGTGACCTTATGTTATTAGACATCAGCATCAAATAGATTAGATAATATTTTATTATTTTGCCAATCTTGAAAAATTTTATTTTGATTTAAGAATCTCTTTCATCAAGAAATATAATTTACAAATCATTCCTTACTTCAAGTTTCATCTAACCACTGCTTCTTAGAATTTCAATTTTGATACCATAAATATGCCATTTTAAGATAACTTAAAACATCATTTTTATAATCTAACTCATATTTTTTATGTAAACTTTCACTTTTCTCTGGGTATTTATTGTCTAAAAGTAATACCTTTCACAGATAAATAGCTTTTTCCATAGCAAAACTAACTCATCAAGATAGTATTGGATCAACAAATCAAAATGAATCTCAAAGTAAAAACCAGTTTCTTCAATAAGCCCTTTTTGATAAAAATGACCAATCTGATATATATTTAACACTATCTGTTTCCTTTCATAATTCATCAACATATGTAGCGTTCTTTACAGAGTTGTATATCTCTGTTGTTTTTAATAAATCAAAAAAATCATCTTTATTCTGTTTCTTTGAACTATTATAAACAATTCATACACTAACTATATCATATGAAATCGGAATCCACCAGAACCAAGAATCTCAAATATTTTCAATAAATTGGAAGTCTTTTCAAAGAGTATTATCTAATCCTGAATACCCTTTATAATATCAGTATATAGCAGAATTTCTTAAAAATGAATCAAATACTTTCAATCAAAATAATGATGAAAATAAAGAATTTTGTCATGAGCAGTCTATGTAAACATCTCATTTAACTATTTCTCATGATTCTAATAAAATATTTTCTATTATATCGCTATTATCTTTATTTAAAGTAACATTAACAACATTGTCATTTATTACTTTTCATCACTTACTTAAAAATCAGTCTAATAATATTTTATCAAAAATAGATCTATCTACATTGTATCAGTGTTCATATAATTCTAAATTATTCACACTTTTATTATCATTCCATAAATTATCTAGCTCTTTACTATATAATACTGTCCATTTATCATTAAATTTTCACCATTTATAAACAGCTCCATATTTTTTAGGAAAATTTGTCTTCAACAAATTTATATCAATTCAAATATTGACTAAATTACTAATAACATCAGGCTGCAGAGATTCTCAAATATGATGTCTTGGAAAATTATTTTTTTCGACTATAGTAACATTTTTAATTCAGTTTTTTAACAAGAAGTTTCACAAAGTTGATCAAGCAGGTCATCAACCTATTATTATATATTCTTTATTCATAATTAATTATTATTATTTTCTAAAAATTAAACCAAGCTAGCTGCTCTTAGAATTCAAAGTATTCATATTAAGACCCAAAAAATATTTAAAATAGTATATGCTAAGTCTTTTTTAAGAAGCGAACACCAAGATAATAATATAGCATCAAAAGTATTTACAGCCCACACAAGTAAAAAAGGACTATCTCATCATAGCCAACTAACTATTGAAAAAGATCATATCCTTAAAATAACTCCAAAAAGTTCAATAGTTTTTATGTTTTTGTAAATAAAATTATTTATAGAATTCATATTAATGTAATTTATAATAAACTAAATACCTTCTCCAAACTCACTCACATTCTCATTTTAGAAAACAGTTACTACATTTTTCTAAATAAACCTTTAAATCTCTTCTTCATTTTAACTGGTTTAGTATATTTCTTGATACTAAATCTTCATCATCTCTTGAAACTTTATCTTTTTTTCTATCTATTTCTTGCTCACTGTATTTTAAAAAATCTCTATAATTTAATCATGTAAAACACCAAGGAATAGCTTCAAAGTTAATTCTTAAATCTTCATATTTGTTACACAATGACAATATATTAAATAATTCTTCTTTAAAGTCTTCATATTTTATAGCAAGTATTTCATAATTTTTTGTTGAATATCATTCTAGTTGAATAAAGTTTAGTCTAAAAGATTTTATTCACATTTTATATAAAAACAAAATCGTTTTTTTAATACTTTTATAATTAATCTTTGATATAACTATATTTATAGATATTTCTCTTTTTAATAATCAACTATTAATAATCTCAAGTAAATTTGATATTGCACTCAATTTCTCTTTAACAATTCACCTTATTCATCAAACAAGAACTTTTTCCTCATCCTCATAAATTGAGTGAAAAGAAACTGATATTCTCGTAATTCATGATTCTATGGTTTTAATTAAAAAATCTTTATCTCAAAACTTACTTCAATTTGTAATTACTTCTATATCTGAAAAATTATTTTTCTTAGCATAAGAAACTATTTCCAAAAAGTTTGGATGAATAGTAGGCTCTCATCATAAAAATCATATTGAATTATATCCTAATGATGCGATATTTTCTATTTCATTTTTTATAGTTTCAAAACTCTCAAATCATAAAACTTTATTTCTTGTGATTCAACTCATACAAAAAATACATTTATGATTACATGCTTTTCAAATATTTATCTCTATGTGTTTCATTTTTTACTACTTTACTGGTAAAAATTCATCCCATCAAAAAAGATTTATATAAGAATCCCATATTCCCTCACAATCAGAAAAATACTTACATTTAGTACATTCATCACTTTTAGTTTTTCAGTTAATCATTGATAACTCAATTTTTTCATTTAAATCTAAGGAATGATTATCTGAATGTCTTGCAAAATTTTGTCAATTTTGCTCAAATGATACAGGTTCTCTGAATCAAATCATAGTACTTAATTCATCTCATAAACAAAAAGGAAATCAATTAATGTAAATATTATTATACTTTTCTTGAAATAAAAGCAACTTTTTAAACTCTAAAGCCATATTCGAATACTTAACTAGTATATCATTTTTATTCTTATATGCTTCCTCTTGAGGAATAACAACATTTAATACAATACTATCAATAGGAAATTTTTCTAAAAAATAAATAATTTTATAAATCTCTTTATAGTTCTGTTTGATAATTGTAGTATTTGTATTAAATACCAAATTATAGTCTTTTTTTAACTTAGATATATTAACCATTCACTTAAGTACATCATTAAATACTCACTTTTTTCTTACAATAGTATCATGTAATGATGAATTATATCAATGTATTGATATAATAAAATCCGTAACTCAAGCATTTATCAAGCTAAGCAAAAAATTCACATCTTTATATTTCCTACCATTTGAAATAATTTGTATAGTTTTATATCATAAATCTTTTGCAATTTCTATCATTTCAACAATTTTTGGATGAATTGTTGGTTCTCAACTTGTAAAGGTTACTTCATTACTATATTTTAATCATTCTTTAAGATTTTTAGTAACTTTTTCTATTGAAATAAAATTTCTTAATTTTTTATCATCCATACAAAATATACAATCATTTGTACATCATCAACTTGTAAGAATATGTACTCTCTGGTTTTTCATAAATTATTTATATGCAATAGATAAGGTATTTTTAAACTCATTTACATAATCAATTTTATCATCATATCAAAACTTTTTTAATAGTATCTCAATATTTTCTTTTGAATAAAAAATCTTTGAAAATACCAATTTTTCATATACATTATTAATCTTTGTAGTAAAAAAATCGTTATTTATATTAACTATATTATTAGATATTAAAAATACTATTTCTTTTTTATATAATTCCAAAAAATCTATTCAAAATTTTTTATTTATTTCAGATATATTAAATCAATTTCTAAAATGCGAAATTAAAAATCTAGATACATAATCTTTATTAGTTAATTTTATTCACATATATATAGGATTGTTAGTCTTATACATATCATATCATGTAAAGTACATTAGATTTTTATGAATATATGATCTTGTTGGGTATCAAAATCATAATATAGAACAATTATTAACTATCTTATCTACTTCTTGTTCATTTTTTGCAGACTCATTTAACCCCCAAGAATCATTTTCTATTCAACTATATCAATTTTTTTCTATAAGTTTAACTCACAATTCATACATTAAATCTCTATTCTTTATATCTATCTGGTTATATTTATATCAATTTTTTGTAAATAGTGTTTCTTCAGTAGGTCTAAATGGATATAAATGAATCATATTTGGTTTTAGAGAAATTATTCTCTTTAAGTTAAATAAAAAGTCTTTTAAATTTTCTCATGGTATTCACGGCATCAAATCAATATTTATATTTTCAATTTGATTTTCTCTTATCCAATCAAATGTTTTTTCCAGTTTTTCCCAAGTTTGAATCCTATTATTAAATTTTAGTGATTTAGGAGTCATAGTTTGTATTCATATAGTAATTCTTGAAACTCAATATTTTTTCAATATTTTAACCTTATTTTCAGTTATTGTATGAGGGCTTATTTCAAAATTCCATTGTGCAAAATCGTTGAAGTCATACAATCTTCTAATAGAAGATAATAGTAACTCTAATTGTTCCTCATTATAAATTGAAGGAGTTCATCATCAGAAATATGCATGATTTAATTTTATTCATTTAAATATAGGTGAAAAATAATTTAACTCTTCTATTATTTTTGATAAGTAATCATTTAATGTATTTCATCATAAAATTTTTTCACTTCAGCAACTACAAAAAACACATTTTGCTTCACAAAATGGAGTATGTAAATATAATCATAGCTTTTTATGTTCTTCATAATTACTTTTTATATACTTTTCCCAATTTCAATATACTTCCTCTTTATTTATTTCCAAAGCTATATCTTGTGGAGGGTATATATTTCATCAAGATGTATGTAAACAAATAAATGATAATTTATTTAGATTCACTTCCATATTTTAATTAGATTTTACAAAGATTTTTAAATTTTTATATCAATATTTAAGCATTTCTTTTTCAAGTCAGAAATAATTTCTAATTTTTATACACAATCATATATCATATTTAAATCATAATTCAATTAAATAATTTTCAAATCAAATACAGTCATCATCCCCATTTTTAACTATTAAAAATCAATTATTATTTAATAAATTTGATATTATATTGAATAATTTTTTCCTATTTATATCTTCTTTAATTTCAATAATTACTTCATTCATAACAATTATATCATACTTACTTCAAAGTAACTTTTCAGTATTTCACGAGTAAAAAAATCTTTCATCATAAAAATTTGATTTATACTTATTATATGTAGTATCACGGTATTCAATTCAAAAAGAATTTTTTATTATATCTTTAGAAATATTTATAAACTCTCAAGTATAAGTTCAAACTTCTAATAAAGAGCTAATTTTATAATACTTGTTTAAATATAAAATTATATATAGAATAAATTCGTAAGAAAATAAGGTTCTTTCATATAAAGCAAAATTATATTTTTTTACTAACTTTAGTGAGTGATACATTATCTTCATCTTCATATATTTCCTATTCCACATAATTACTTTTTAAGTAAATATATTAAACTTTAATTTTTCTAAAATATCTTTTCAAAAAAAAACTGAATTTAGAATAGTATTTGTGAGTTTTTCAAAGTTAATTTTTATCTCATCATTATTTATAATGATACTATCTTTTCAATAATTATCAATTAGAAATTTCAAACTTTTTGAGTAATCTTTAATAAAATCGGATGAAAATAAATCTTTGTATTTTTTTAATGATATACCATCTATAAAATTTTGCAAAACATACCTATTTTTTTCATCATTTTGTGAGTAATAATACCCGATGTAAGAATCCAAACTTTTTCATTTTTCTATTACTGCAGAATTTACATATGATAGTTTTCAAAAAATATTGCTTCTAGCTGAAAATCAAATACCTAAGTTTGAACTGGCATTTTCTATTCTATCAACAATACTTATATTTCTAGCATCAAGCGAAAATCAATAATCATCATTTTTAAGTTTTTTTCTTCATGTTTCTTTTATTCTATTTACAGCATATTGATACATTTGTTCTCTAATGCTTTTATTATTATTGCTATACATTTTTCATACTTTTGAGAAATTAGTTGTTTCAGATGGATTAAATCTATAAACATGAATTATGTCTGGATTCATATCCAAAACTATTTCTAATCAATATTTAAAGCTATCTATTGTTTCTCACTCTAATCAACAAACTAAATCAACATTTAAATATTTTATTTTTTGTTTTATATATTTTACTATTTTAATTAAGTTTTCTAAATCTTGTATTCTATTTATGTTTTTAAGTACATTCTCATCTAATGTTTGAATTCATAAAGAAAGTCTACTGACTCAATATTTCTGTAAAATATCAATCTTACTTTCAGTTAATGTTTCAGGCATTGCTTCAAAACAAAATGGTACATTATCAACAAAATTAAATTTACTATAAACAAAATTCAAAAAATTATCTAATTCTTCATTTTCTAAAATTGATGGAGTTCCTCCTCAAAAATATATATTTGATATTTTTCTGTTTGTAAAAATTGGAGAGAAAAACGAAACTTCATTTTCTAAATTATTTATGTATGTTTTTATTTCCCTTACATTTGAAGCAAAACTATTACAATGACAAAAATCACATTTTGTTTTACAAAATGGAATATGTATATATAGTCATATTTTATTATTGATTCACTCTTGAATATAGTCTTTCCAGTAATTATATATATCCTGTCTTAAAATAGTATTATATAATTCAATTGGTGGATACATATTATCTCTAGATAAAATCTTTGTTATCATAATTAATCTGTAAAAAATTGTTTTAATTTTAAATCTAAATTTAAAAACTCACTTTTATTTATTAATATATATTTTCAAAATTCATTAATTAATTTATCATCATATAAAAATTTAGAATATATAGAACAATATAAATCAGAATTAATTTTAAATTTAACATACTTATTGTTATCAAACTCAACTAAAATTCAATCAGTTAATAATTTTTTTAATTTTGTAATATATATATTTGTGTTTCTAAGATCAAGTCAAAATAATTCTAAAAATTTATTATAATTTACACCTCATCTTAAATTATTTATCAAGTAAGTAATTATCTCATCTTCTAAAGTAAGTTTAAATCATTTAAAAGAACAAATAGAGTATCAAAGTATAAAATTTCTGTAAGCATCAAATGAATCTTTTGAATAATGTAAATTTCAAAATGCATGACTTATAGATCAATATCACAATCATAAAATAGAACTATTATAATTATGTGAATTATATAATTGTAAATTCTGTTTTTTTGTATCAGTAATTTTTGATTCTTCATCCTCTAAAAATTTTCAATACTTTTCCATTTCATTTCTTAATTTTATATCATCATATCAATATATTCATCCAGACTTTATAAAATTTGTATTTTTTGTTGGCCAAAATGAATTTACATGAACTGTTGTAGGCTTCAATGTTTTTATTAAATTTATAGTTTCTTTAAATCAATTCAAATCCTGTCAAGGAATTCAAGCCATAATATCTAAATTTATATATTCAATTCAATATTTTCTGGCTAAATTAATTGAATTTTTTACATCATCAAATTGTTGAAATCTATTATTTGTTTTTAAAGTATTTGAATCAAGTGATTGTACTCAAAATGTCATTTTATTTATTCAATGACTTGATAAAACTTTCATTTTATCCTCAGTAGTAGTATATGGACTTCATTCAGTCATTATTTGATTTACATCACTTAAATCAAAATATTTTTTTAATATATTATAAAATCTATCTATCTGTTTAGCTGATAAAATTGTAGGAGTTCATCATCAAACATAAACAGTATTAAATTTAATTCATTTAAATATATCAGAAAATAAAATTGACTCTTTTTCTATTAAATCTAGATATTCATCATATTTTTTTTCATTATGTTCTACTTTTGTTACACAAGTACAAAAAAAACAATGGGTATAACAAAAAGGAATATGCACATAAAGTCACATATTATGATTTATTTCTTTATTTTTTATAAAATTAATTGTATTTTTCCATGCTTTAATTATATCTTCATTTGAAATATCATTCTTCCAAAACAAAACAGGAGGATAGGGCATATCTCCTGCTTCATATTTAATTTTCCAAGAAAGATGTTTAAAAATGTCTATTTTTTTCATTCTAATTTTATTTTATTAGATATAATATAGACAATTTTATTAAATTCATTAATAATCAAAGAATTTATTGAATATAATTCTCATACAAACTCTTTAGTTAGAGATTCTATATCTTTTTTATAATCAAACCTTAAAAAATAACTTTCAATTTCTTCTAAAGAGTGATTAATAATATTAAAATCTGTATTTCAAAATATTTTTCATTTATATCAATGAAAAAAAACTCTTGTTTTATAAACATTTCAATCATAATCTATACATGGTCAATATGGAACATTCAATATATTATAATAATTTCTTGTATTAAAATTTGAAACTTTTTTAGAATATTGTTGATTTTCATGAAAAAACTTATAAAATAATAACAAATTATTTTTATAAGAATTAAATAAATTAATTAAATAATCCTGATTTAGTGGTATATTTCATAAAAATTTATAATTATTCATAATCATTTGAGGCATAAATATTAGTGATTCAAATCATAATTGTTCTATTAAATATTTAATATTTTTATCAAAATCATATTTCGAATATGGAATCACAACAGCTCCTCTAACTTTTATTCACTTACTTTTTAATAAAAGTATATTTCTTTCTAATATATGAAAATATGATTCATTATTTGACAATAATCTATATAAGTCATTAGATTTTTTATTTCAATCAATACTAATATCGATATAAAGTTTTATAGATTTAAGATTATTAATATCTTGTATAATATTGACTATTATATTAGAAAAAAAACCATTTGTATCAATTCTAATTATTAATTCTCTATCTTCAAGCAACAGTTTATTATCAATTTTTTTTAATACATCATACAACCTAATAAATCATTTTAAATTTATTGTAGGTTCTCATCAATAAATAATTATCTCTTTGTTAAAAAATTGATTTTCTAATACTTTAGTGAAAAAAGACTCTATAATATCTTCATTCATATTTATATCCTCATGATACTGTACACAATATTTACACTTTAAGTTACAATTTCTTGAAAAAATTAATGAATACTCCTCTATCATTTACTATTAATTATTTATTAAACTACATTCTTTAATAAATATCATATCTAAATATTGTTTATAATTACTTACTAAAGGAATAAATTTTTTCTGATCCATAGTAAGATTATAAATATCAATATTATTATTTTTAAGTTGATTTTCTAACTCAAATAAATATAATTTTAATTCACTTCAAAATAATTTTTTAAAATAATTAACTTGCTCTATACAATCTTCATTAAGATCTCCTAAAATATTACAGATTTTATTATCATTATTAATATATGCTTTAAATGAATAATATGTATAATCATATATATCATTATTTGAATATAACTTTTCAAGCTCTAATACTTTTTCATTATTATTCTTTTTTTTGTCGAATATAACATTACATGCATTAATATACTTTTTTTCAGTAAATTCAGTTTCACAATTTGTTTCTCATAATAATAATTTGTACTCAAAAGAAATATTTTGATTCAATAAATCATGATAAATTAAAAATAATTTATTATTTTCCAAATACTCAGATTTTTCTCAATTAACAACTTTTTTACATTCATTTATTAACTCCTTTTTAGAGATAAACTTATTATCATTATTTACTCATATATCAATTGAGTATTTAATTTTATCTGAAAGAGAAAATCTAAAAAATATAAAACTAGCTATCAAAAAAAATAAAACAAGAATCAAATATGTAATAATTTTTTTATTCATATATATTTATTAAATTACCATTGTCAGTGACTTCCATGACTTCAGTGTGAACCATGACTTCCATGTGAACCATGACTTCAGTGA
>DYHI01000003.1 GCA_020724225.1 Candidatus Altimarinus sp.
TCTAAATTTTCTTGAAAACTATATCTAGAAATATGATGAAAATTTATGTATGATGCTCATGCTAGTCGTGTTTTACCATGATTTATTCCTGAATCTAAAAAAATAATTTTTTATGATTTAAGGAAAGATGCTGAAATACTTTTTTGTACAAATGCAGAGGATTTAATAGGCAATAGACAAATAACAAATGAAAAAATTGATTACAAAGATCATATAAAAAAATGAGTAATTGATATAGAAAAAAACATAGAAATAAAACCAAAAATCATAATAAATAAAGTAAATTTGGAAATTGAAGAAAAAGTAAATCAATTCCAAAAAGAGTTTGAAAATTTATGATATGAAGTATACAAAAGATATAAAATTGATTGATATCCATTCGATACTAAAAAGATACTTAGTGATGAAGGTTTCTGAAATGATGATTATATAAAAACATCAAAAAAACTAATTCTAGTAACCTGAATTGCTTCAAGCAGTTGAAAGATGTCAACTTGTCTATGACAAATATATCTTGATAATTTAAATTGAGTAAATTCATGATATGCAAAATATGAAACATTTCCAGTTTGGAACCTGGATATAAATCATCCTATTAATCTAGCTTATGAAGCAGCTACTGCCGATATAGGAGATTATAATGCTTATGATTTACTTCATGAAAAAGCATACAATATAAAATCTGTAAACTACAATAGAGATATAGAAGCTTTTAGTATAATAAAATCAATTTGTGAAAAGTTTTTAGATAAATCAAACTTTGTAAATTCATATAAATCACCTACAGATATGGGTATATCAAATGTTTGATTTTGTATAACTGATGATAATATATGCTCTATTGCTTCATTTGAAGAAATAATAAGAAGAAAAAATTGGTATCAAGATCAAGTAAATAATTGAATCTGAAAAATTAATTGGGTTAAAAACTGCGAAACTTTGGAAAAAAAATGCAAAGATTACTTATATAAGTAATCTTTTAATACATATGTCAAACGAATTTATAAAAAATATTTTATAAAAAAATTTTTTATCTATAATTACAAGAATATTAAATATAAATTTTAAATAAATGTTAAACATAAAACAAAATAAATGATTTACTCTTGTTGAACTTATAGTTATAATAACTATTGTAACTATACTATGAGTTATAGCTATACTTTGACTACAATGATATACACAAAATGCTAGAGATTGAACTAGAATAAGTGATATGAAATCAATTCAAAGAGCACTTTGATTGTATATCATACAAAGATGAGTTTTTCCAGACCCATCAAATGCAGTAAATATAACTTATAGCTGAGCTACAGTTTGGACTCAATGAACTTTTTGAGATCAAACTTTTAGAAATGTTTGAACAATAAATAAAAAACCTACAGATCCTTTAAAATATGTTGAATATTCATATTCAATAACAAATGATAAAAAAGATTATCAATTATCTTGAATTATGGAATCATCAGATTTAACAGTTTTTAGAGATTCTATATCAAACAAAGCAAATGCTCAATCAAACTTCATAAGGTCATACCAAATTTGACCTTATAATTGACTTGCTACAAGAGTAAATACATGATGATTGGATTATGTTTTAGCAATCCCTTCTATAACTACAAATAACTCAAATCATACTACTATAGAACAAGTTTATGCAAATAAATCATTTGTATATAACAATTATGGAAATCTTCCTGGAAATTTTACAGAAACATTCAAAACAAGTTTTAGATTTGATTTTGTGCCAAATAAATTAGTATTATTTAGTTGAACTCTTACAGAATTATCAGAATTATCAAATCAACTAATATTAATGCAAAATATTCAAGATTCATATGCATGAGCAATGATTTTAAATGAAGATGAGCAAATTAAGAAAATAGTAGAAACAAATATAGATCCCCAAAATCCATCAAGTAAAACAAAAATTTTAGCATGTACTCTTATAAATTTTACTGTAAAACACTTTGTTGAATGTAATGATATAGATTATGTAACTTTTTATATAATAAATGTTCTGCATATAGATATAACAAACTTACCTTGAGATACAATAAGTTCAGTTATACAAACATGAGATTGAGAACTTTGGTTTTGAACAAATTGATGAGTATGACATTATGACTGAACAACATGGACAATATATAACACTTGAAATTCTGGATTAGTAAGTAATACTATACTTGCCATGGCTGAAGCTACAAATTGAGATATGTGGTTTTGAACAAACTTGTGAGTAAGTATTTTTAATTGAACAAGTTGGACAACTTATAATCAACAAAACAGCTGACTTAGACAAAATCATATCATATCAATAACAACTTGAGCTAGTTGAACTATGTGGATATGAACAAATGCATGAGTTAGCACTTACGATTCTTGAGTTTGGAAAGATTATACAAGACAAAATTCTTGAATAACACATAATCATGTAAATGCTATATATGAAGATAATCAATGAAATATATGGTTTGCTACTAAACAATGATTAGATAAGTATAAAAATTGAGTAGTAACAAAATATAAAACAGCACAAGGACTTCCTGCTAACGAAATTTTTTATATCATACAAGATACAAATAACAATATGCGGTTTTGAACTCATAATTGAGTATCAAAATATAATTGGACTACATTTACCACAAAAAATACATCAAATACATCTTGATGATTACCTAGTAATTGGATAACTTATATATATCAAAACGAAACAAATTGAGATTTATGGTTTGGTACAAATAACTGAGCTGCAAAATATGTAGAGTGAACAAATACTTGGACAGTATACAATACATCAAATCAATTAAGTTGAAATAATATTTATTCTATAAATCAAAGTACAAATTGAAGTATTGTAATTATGAATGATTGATGAGTAGATACAATTACTAATTAATTTTTTTATAAAATCTTTTTGAAAAATATGTCTTCTTTATATAATTAGGAAGACTTATTTTTTTAACCAAAATTAATAATATGACAACATATTATTTTACAAATCGAGTCGGTTAAGAATTATTATAACAAGCAATTATTTTAAATTCTAAAAACTACAAAATTATGACTCAAAATAGTGAATTTCCAAAAAAATACTCACCAAAAGACTTTGAACAAAATATATATAAAAATTGGGAAGATTCAGGTAATTTTAAACCTACAAAGAGTAAAACTTGAGAAAACTTTTATATACCTATTCCTCCACCAAATGTAACTTGAATCCTTCATCTTTGACATGCTATAATGTTATCACTTGAAGATATAATGACTAGATACCATCGTATGAAAGGTGATTCAACTATATGGATTCCTTGAACAGACCATGCATGAATTTCTACTCAAGCAAAAGTTGAAGAAAGACTTGCTAAAAAATGAATATCAAAACATGAAATATGAAGAGAGGCTTTTATGAAAGAAGCTTGGGCTTGGAAAGAAGAACATGCTAATATAATCACAAATCAATTCAGGAAAATGGGAGCAAGTTGTGATTGGTCAAAAGAAAAATTCACACTTGATGATGATTTAAATAAAAGTGTAAAAAAAGCATTTGTTGACTTATATAACAAATGACTTATATACAAATGAGAATATATGGTAAATTATTCTCCTAAACTTCAAACAGTACTTTCAGATCAAGAAGTAATATATAAGGAAGAAAAATGAAAACTTTATTATATAACATATTTCGTTGACTGAAGTGATAATGAAATAATTGTTGCCACAACTCGTCCTGAAACATTACTTTGAGATGTAGCTGTTGCAGTAAATCCAAAAGATAAAAGATATAAAAAACTTCTTAAATCTGGGAAAAAACTTATATTACCTATTCTAAATAAACCTATACCACTTATATGAGATGAGATGGTAGATATGGAATTTTGAACTTGAGCAGTTAAAATAACTCCAGCACACGATGCAAATGACTTTGATGTTGCAAAAAGACATAATCTTCCTTTGACAGAAGTAGTAATAGACAAAAATGGGACTATGACTGAAAAAGCTGGTATTTTTGCTTGAATAGATTTTATGTCTGCAAGACAAAATGTAGTAGAACTACTTAAATCAAAATGAAATTTACTAAAAATAGAGGATTATACAAATAGAGTTGGATATTGTGAAAGAAGTGGATGCAAAGTTGAAACTATTATATCTACTCAATGGTTTGTAAAAATTTGACCTATAGTTGAAAAAGTTATAGCATGATACAAAAAACAAGATTTCGAGATAATTCCAAAAAGATTTAACAAAACTTTTGAAGATTGGATTTTTAATTTAAGAGATTGGTGTATATCAAGACAACTTTGGTGGTGACATCAAATCCCTGTTTTTTATCATAAAACTACTGGTCAAATGATAGTTACAGAAGAAGATCTAAGTAAAAATCCTGATTATATACAAGATCCAGATGTACTTGATACTTGGTTCTCAAGTGCTCTATGGCCATTTTCTATTCTTGGATACAACATGTGGTGAAAAGAACAAGTAGATATGGTAAAACAATTTTATCCTGCTTCAGTTTTGGAAACTTGACATGATATAATATTTTTCTGGGTAATCAGAATGTTACTTTTCTGATATGAATTTACAAATCAAACTCCATTTAAAAAAATCTATTTACATTGACTTGTAAGAGATAAAATAGGGAGAAAAATGAGCAAATCTCTAGGAAATGGGATAGACCCCCTAGATATGATAGAAAAATACGGTACAGATCCACTTAGATTAACTTTGACTATCTGAAATACACCATGAAATGATCTGAAATTTGATGAAGATAAAGTTGAAGAACATATGCTTTTCATGAACAAACTATGGAATGCATGTAGATTTATAAATGCTAATTTGTGAGATGAAACTATTATAGAACTATGAAATGATTTAGCAAAAACTGAAAAAACCATAATTGATAATTATGATAAACTTTTAATATCTGAAAAATGGATTTTATCTAGAGTAAAATCACTTTCTGACTTAGTTACTACTTCTATGGAAGATTACAACTTCGCAGAAAGCTGACAAGAACTTCTTAATTTTACAAAAAATGAATTTTGTGATTACTATATAGAAGAATTTAAACTAACTAAAAATACTTCTAAATTTTGAAATCAAGTAATAGTTTATGTAATGAATACTTTGTTGAAATTATGGCATCCATACATACCGTTTATTACAGAAGAATTATATAACAAGTTATGATTTAAAGATTCTCTTATAGTTAGCGATTGGCCAAAACTGAAAATAAAAAGAGATGAAGATGTAGAAAAAGAAAAGCAGGTTATTATAGACTTGATAAAAGAAATCAGAAGACTAAGAGCAGAAAATAATGTAATTCCAAGTAATACTATAAAAGTACAGATATATGTAAGAACTAAAAATCTAGAAACTATTACAAATTCACTTGATATCATATCTTGAATAGTAAAATCAGAAGAAACCATAATTGTTGATAAAAAACCAAAAGATATAAACCTAGCATATAGTGTTATCAAGGCTTGAATAGAAGTATATGTAGATACATCAAATGCTCTAGATTTAGATAAAGAAACTGATAGATTAAAATTGGCAATTGATGATACAAAAGAATATATTGCAATTCTTGATAAAAAACTATTAAATGAAAGTTTCGTAAGAAAAGCTCCACCAGCTCTTGTAAGAGAAGAAATGGAGAAAAAAGAACAAGCAAAACAAAAACTTGAAAAACTTGAAGAAAAATTAAAAAATCTAGGGTAAGAAACAAAAATAAATTGACAATCCTATATATTAGTGTTATAATATATAGGATTTTATTATTTCTTTTTTTATCAAAATGTCATTAGAAGCCTCAGTAACTCAAGCAATTTGATTAATAAGTTCAAATACATTAAAGCAAGTTGATTCAAATCCTATTTATTTAAGGGTAATCAATGAAGCATTAAAAAGTACAAGCTCAAATATAGACTCAATAATCTCAAAAAGTTATGACAAACAAAAATTATTAGAAGAGGTAGATTCTTTATTTGAAATCTGAAAAGATAGTTGAGATGTTAATTATATAGATCAAGCACTCATAATTGCATATAGTATTTTTGATGCTATTAACAAAAAAGTTAATGATTCTTTTCATGTATCATTAGATACAGATATTGAAGATATATCAAACTCAAATAATGCATTTATAAGAAAATTGGTACGGAAAATAAATGATTTACTAATGTATAAATGTTCAATTATATTTTGAAATTGATGAGATGATAGAAAAAAGGCAGAAGAAATAGCTAATATTCAAATAGATGACTTATCAAGCTGAAATTATATTGGATATAGTACATATCTTAAGAAATGGGAAGATCTTAGAAATTGATGGTATGAATTAATGGAAGCTGAAAAAAGAGAAGAGTTAGAATGAGAAAGAGTAAGTGAAGACAGAAGATTTGATTTTTTATGACATTGATTAAGATCATGAAATAAAGATATAAGTAGATTAAATAGATTATTACAAGAAGATGAGGATAAACAAAAAAGATATAAGATAATATTGAATTTATGACAAATTGAACAAGCACTTGATTTATGTTTAGAAAGACTTGATTTTTTTTCACCACAACAAGAAATTGATTGAGTATATAACTATCTAGACTTAATAAGAAATAATTTAAAAAAATGGAAAGAAAATATCCTATTACTACTAAATGACAAGTGACTATGAATTAATGATAAATATTATTTATGATATTTTGAGATTTTAATAAGATTAAGATCTTTTGACGAAGCTTGATTACTAGCTAAAAATAGATTTTTATATACAAAAGATCCATCATGGAAAGAAAATTTAGAATATCTTATTTGAAATAATCTACTTTCAGAAAAAGTAAAAAAAATTATATTAAGCTTTGTTAGACAATATTGAATAACAGAATAATCCAAAATTGGATTATTTTTTTGAAATTTAAAATATTTTAATATAATCTGTCAAATTAATAAATAATCTAAATTTTTTATGAAAATCTGAATAGTTTGACTACCAAATGTATGAAAATCTACACTTTTTAATGCACTTACAAAAAGCTATGCAGCTGATGCACAAAACTTTCCATTTTGTACTATTGAACCAAATGTATGAATAGTAAATGTAAATGATGAAAGACTAGAAAAAATAAGTAAAATTTCTGGAAGTGAAAAAATAATTCCTGCAAATACAGAATTTATAGATATTGCTTGAATAGTAAAATGAGCTAGTCAATGAGAATGACTTGGTAATAAATTTCTAGCAAACATAAGAGAAGTAAATGTTATATTACAAGTAGTAAGAGTTTTTGAAAACAACGATATAACTCATGTAAATTGAAATATAGATCCAAAAAGTGATATAGAAATAATCAACTCAGAACTAATACTTGCGGATATAGAAACTATTGAAAAAAGAATTATATCAAATGCTAGAAAAGCAAGAGGGGATAAAGAAGCAGAACTTGCTCAAAAAGTATTTGAGAGTATGCTTGAATGGTTAAATAAATGAAATCTAGCTATAAGCCTAGAATTGACAGAAGAAGAAAGAGAATATTTAAAAGATTTACATCTACTTACAAACAAACAATTTGTATATGTAGCAAATGTAAACGAAGATATGATGGATATTCAAGAAGAAAAACTTAGAGAAATTCTTTGAATCCAAGATAAAAATATACCTATTTGTCCAATTTGTGCTAAACTTGAAGCAGATATGATAGATATGAGTTCTGTGGAAAGAAAGGCATTTTTAGAAGATATGTGACTTATAACAACTTGAATAGATAATCTGATAAAAACAGCCTACAATGCCCTAGGATTACAATACTATTTTACATCAGGGGAGAAAGAAACAAGAGCTTGGACAATTCACAAGTGAGACAAAGCTCCTCAAGCAGCTGGTGTAATACATACAGATTTTGAGAAATGATTCATAAAAGCTGATGTAGTTAACTGGGAAGACTTTGTAAACTACTGAGGATGGCCACAAGCAAGAGAAGCATGAAAAGTAAAACTAGAAGGGAAGGATTATGTGGTACAAGATTGAGATATAATGATTTTTAAATTCAGTAATTAAAAAAGACCAAAAGGTCTTTTTTAATTTAATCTATTCATTTTACAGGATTTACAATTGTTAGTATTTTATCTCTATAGAAAGGACAAGTAGGGTTATCTGCAGAAATAACTTTGCATTCTCAATTATTTCTAAAACTAGTACAAAGAATTGTAACTCTATCTGATAATTCTTTTACAACTGCTTGAATAGTTAATCAAGTATTATCACATGCTCAATCAACAGTTTTTGTACGATCCACTGAATCCCTAACAAAAAAAACTCAATCTTCTCAACATAGTCCTACAAAATTTGGTGGATTAGTTTCTCATGATAAAGTTTCAACTAATTTTAAACCGACTTCACTATCAGTCTTAAAAATTCAAGATTCTAACTTCATATATATTTTATTTCAATTTTAAATAATAAACTAAATATAAATACTTTTAATTATATGTCAATATTAAATTTGACTTTTATTCATTTTTAAATATATTTTATATCTTAAAATTAAATATATAATTATGACACTAAAATTAAGTCAAGTAAAAGATATTTTAAAAAATTGATGACTTATAAGAGCTTTAGAGCTTGAAAAAGAATATATTGAAAATCTAAGATGAAATACATCTTGAAGAATAGAAAGTATTATTAGATTTTATTCTTGAACTGCCCCTATTAATTCTATAGATGATAAATGTAAATGATGCAATGATTCAATAAATAGGGAGGTTGAAGATACTCTAATTGAAGAAATAAAAGGGCTAAGAAAAAATAGATTATTAGCAATATTTTTTGAAATAATTGCTAGAAAAATAAGAAGATGAAATTTTTATTCAACAGAAAATTTACTTGAAAAAGTAGAAGATATACTAAAAAAAATATTTCCATATACAACTATAAACATATATGCTTTTATATGATGAAGAAACTGAGTAATTGATTGTGTAAATAAATCAAATAATTGAAGAAAAGTATTTAAAAATATTTCAGAAATAAAAAATCCTGATAGCATAAAATTAGGACTTGAAAAGCATAAAATTTTTCACTTAATCAATAATAACTCATGAATAATTTGTTACAAACCTATTCCAGAACTATGAGATGCAGTTATTTTTCACTTTGAATGATGTTGTGAAGAAGAAATGGATTTAGTAAAATATTTAATGGAGGCGATAAGCGAAATAATAATATGATGACTTGAAAAAATAAATGATAAATATATAAACGAAGTAACATGATGCAAAAATAGAAATTTTTTCAATGAACATAGAGAAGATAGAAGCTATTCAGTAATTGCAATTGATTTAAATGATTTTAAATCAATAAACGATAAATATTGACATTCTCAATGAGATAAAGTACTTAGAGAATTTTGAAAATTATTAAAGACTTGTGTAAGAGAAAATGAATGAGAAGTAATTCATTTTTCATGAGATGAATTTTGAATTTTAGTTAAATTATGAAAAGATTGATGACATCTATCAATTATGGAAAAAATACTTGATAGAATTGATAAACTTTCAGAAAATTGATTTTTTTCAACACAATTAACAAACTCTGAAACATGAAAAACTGATACAGTAAAAATAAATTTTTCTATGTGAGTATGTGAAAATAGTGTTTGATTTTGAAATCAAACTTTAGAAGAATGTTATAAACAAGCAGATATGGATATGCTTAGAGAGAAAGATCCAAGTTGATTTATAAATAGACTGATATCTACTTTAAACCATTTATGAAGAAATCAAATTATTGATACTTTAAACCATATAGCAAAAAAATTTTGATTAGAAATAACTTACAAAGAAAAATCTAAGTAAAATTTACTTAGATTTTTTTAAATTTAGCTACAAAAAATCATTCACTTTCTATATTTGGTAATATTCTTAAACAATTAGTAATTTCACTATTATACTTTTTTCAATTAAATTTAGTTATTCATGGTCTAGAAAACATATAATCTAGGCTTATTTTTTGAACTTCAAAATCCTTAAAATTACTTAAAATATAATCAACTATTTCTTCATTTTCCTCAGGAGCAAGTGTACAAGTGCTATAAATTAATTCTCCTCATTTTTTCAAAAGTGGAATTATAAAATCAAGTATCTCTTTTTGTAATTTTGCATTTTTTTTGATATTTTCCTCATCCCAACTTGGCCATATTTTTTCCTCATTTAAATTTATTCTTCATTCTGCACTACATGGAGCATCAAAAAGTATAGAATCAAAAGTTTCATTTTTGTACTTTTTTCATAATTCTCTAGCATCTATTCATATTATTTCTACATTTGTACATCATTGTTTTTTTATAGTTGCTTTCAACTTCTCTCTTCTAATTGTATTTAATTCATTTGCTACTACTTTTCAAGTATTGTTAAGTTTTGAACAGATTTGACTTGTTTTTCAACCAGGAGCTGCTGATACATCCAAGACTGTCATTCACTCATTTATATCCATTAATTCAACAGGAATCTGACTTGTAATTCATTGTAAATAAAACTCTCAAGAAATAAATCATCTCAGATTTGCTACTCTATATCAATTTAAAGCATTTATTTTATATGCATTTGATAAAAAGCCAATCTTCTCAAAGCTAATTCAAAGCGAGTTTAAATATTTTTCTTCATTTTCGTTTGATGATTTAATAGTATTTACTCTAAAAGTTGTATTTCTTTTTTTTGTTTCAAAACCAGATTTAACTATTTCTAAATCTGGTTTTGAGTAAATTTGATTTATTCTTTCTAAAAATCTCGGATCTAATTTTTCAAATTGCATATTACTTTTTTATAAATTCAATAATTTTAGTGTAAAATATTTCATCATCTTCTAAATCATTATGTCACTTTCATGAAATAGTTACAAACTCTCTATTTACAGATTTAATATTTTCAAAAAGTTTTTCTCACAACTTATATGGAACAACTTCATCTTTATCTCAATGAATTATTAAAAGACTATTTCTATAATTTTCTAGATTTAAGACATTATCATATTTTTCTGTTAATAAATATCTTATAGGATAAAATGGATATTTTAAAAATACTAATTCTTCAAAAGATGTAAAAGGGGTAGTAAGTATAATTTTATCAACTTTTCATATTTTACTATGGTATGTTGCTAATCATGTTCAAATACTTCTTGAAAAAACTACAATATTATTATAATTTTTACTTTGAATAAATGTTTTTACATTTGAAACATCAGTATATAACAAATTTATTGATGGTTTATAATTATCATCTGAGTATCAAGCATATTCAACAAATAAAAGTGAGTAATCAAGGTTTTCAAAATATTTTTTCATATAAGCTCTATCACAAGTAGATCAAGCATTTCAATGATAAAATACAATAATATTTTTTAGATCATTTTCTTTATAATAAAATTTTGTTCAATTGAAATTTAATTTTTGATAATCATTAAAAGCTTCACACTCATAAAAATCTTGCTTACTTGGAAAATAAATCAATGACTTTTGATTTATATACAAATAAGATCAAAAAGATAAATAAAAAAATAATAATGTGAAAAATAATATTTTTAAAAACCTAAACATTTTTTAGTTTTTATTATTAAATTGATTATCCAATTCTTCATTTTTTTCTTTCATATATTCTAGAAATTCTTTTTTCTTGAATTTATAAATATAAAAAACAACTATTGCTGTTATTGTAAGCATTATATAAACCATATAATCAATAATTGTTTCATAAAAACTAGCAAATAAAACTCACAAAAGAACAATTGTAGTTGCCCGAAGAATAGATCATATGATATTATAAATCATAAATGATATACTACTCATTCACATACTTCAAGCTATAAAAGGCAGAAATGCTCTTGTTAGATTATGAAATTTTCAAAATATTATTCAAGCTGGTCACCATTTTTTTATTCATTTTTTTAAATATTTTACTTCTGTTAAGCCTATACCGAACCAACTTCAATATTTTTTAAAAAAAGTATCTCAATAAATTTTTCAAAGAATATATCATAAATAATTACTTATAATAGCTCAAATTGATGCAATTATTATTACATAAATAAGATTTGCTTGGCTTATTTTAGCAAAAAATCATCAAACAATAAGTAATATATTTTGTCCAGGAACAACAACTCACAAGATTGGAAATGATTCAATTAATCAACTCAAAAAAACTATTACATAATTTAGATATCAAAGTTTATATATAATTATCTCTATCCAAGCGATAAAATCTTTTACTAATTCTGGTTTAACTAAAGACAATATTCAAAGTCATACAGTTAAAATTATAAGCAACTTCATTATCAAATCTACTATTTTTGCAAGCAATTTTTAAAAATGTTAAATTATAAATTTTTATATAAAATATATTACTTTCTATATTCTATTTTTCAAGTTTATTTTGATTTTTTAGATTTATTAATTATATTTATGCGGAATATAATCCTTAATTATTCATTATTAATTATTAATTATTAATTTATCTATGTTAAATGTTATTAAAAACAGAAATTTATATTATGCTGTGTCTTGAATACTTACAATAATTGCTCTTGCTTTTTTATTTATATTTAAACTAAATTTAGGTATAGATATGACATGAGGAACTCAAACTGAATATAGTTACAAAAACATAAATATAGACGAGGTTAAACAAAATATTCAAGAAATAGAAGGTACTATAACTTATAACTCAAAAAAAGTTATTAACTCAACTGAAACTTTTAAAATCACATGAGAAAATAAATTTGCAGTTATTGCATGATTTGATAATTCAATTCCTGAAAAAGATCTAGAGAATCTAAAAATAGAATTTAAAACAAAAGCATTTGAAGTTCTAAAAAAACTTGATCCAGAAATAATTGAAACTCAATACATAAATATTGGTAAAAGTTTTTGAGATTATATAAAAAATACTGCAATTTTAACTTTGATTTTAGCTATTTTTTGAATTGCTTTATATCTAGCATGGGCCTTTTCATGAGTACTTAACTGATGGAAAATCGTATTATCGTTTTCATCTATAGTTATTATAACTTTATTTCACGATGTTATAGTTGTTACATGATTTTATGTATTTACTTCAAATTTTTTCCCAGAATTTAAAATAGATACTTTCTTCATAACTGCACTTTTAACAATATTAGGTTATAGTATAAATGATACAATAGTAGTTTTTGATAGAATTAGATCAAATCTAAAAATGTATACAAAAAAAGATAAAAAATCCCTTGATGAAATACTAAATTTATCAATAAACGAGACATTAGCAAGAAGTATTTATACTAGTTTAACTGTAATAATTGTACTTTTTTCAATTCTTTTATTTGGACCAGAAACAATAAAATGATTTGTGTTAGCTATGATTTATTGAGCACTTATTGGGACATATAGTTCAATTTTTATATCTGCACCTATGCTTTACGATTTCAATAAACATGAAAAACTTGAAGTCTACGAGAAAAAAGTTGTAAGCGATGAAGATAAAATGGTAGTTTAAACATATAAACAATTAAGGATTATGTCATTCCTGGCTAGACCAGGAATCTATTGTAAGTATAACAATTAAAAATAACTTAAGACACATAGAATTAATCAGTTTTTTCTCAAAAGATAAGACTAAAGGGTCCGGTAATTGATAGATTCCTGTTTTCACAGGAATGACACATATTTCTAAGGAAAGCAATCCCCCATGAAAAAAACAATTAAAAAAATATTTAAAAATTTCAAAGAAACTATTTGAGCAAAGATGTATTATAGCATCTTTGCTTTTTGACTATTTGCATCACTGGTATCACTATCAGAACCATTTGTTTTCGCTAAACTATTAAACTATCTTGAATGAGTTTTGAGATGAAACACTTTTTCATTTAGTGAATTATCGTTTTTTATATTTTTTTGGGTATGATTAATTATATTTACACTAATTACTTCTTATATTTACAGATACTATTTTGTTGATTTAAGTGTATTAAATTTTTACATGCACTTAAGAAAAAAGTATTCAAATATACTTTTAAATATGACATATAACAATTACTTAAATAAAAAGCAATGAGAAATATATAGAAAATATGAAAAGTGAACATGAGATCAATTTATGATTTTATTTTTTATACTTCAAGAAATAGTAAAAACTCTATCTTGAATTATCATAATTATAATTCTTCTTTTTATACTTAATTGGCAAATGGCACTAGCTACAGTTTCTATGCTACCGATTATGTTATTTATGTGATTTTACTTCAATACAAAGACAATAGAATTACAAAAAGAAAATAATGACAAAGAAAATGAGTTGATGTGATATCTTTGAGACAATATATCAAATTTAGCATTAGTTAAGATATTGAATCTAGAAAATAATCTAAAAAAGTTCTTTTATACAAATTATGATAAATTGTTTAACACTCAATACAGCATATCAAAAAGATGGTCGATAGCTGATGTATATATATGAGTACTCGTTATGGCAGCTAGACTTATTACTCTACTTTTATGAGCTTACATGGTAAGTGAATGAACACTCACTCTTTGATATTTATTTTTATACTTTTCATTTATAGGTTGGGTATATTTCCCACTTTGAGGTATGTTTTGAAGACTTAGAGATTTACAAAAACAGATTGTTTCTATACAAGCATTTTATGATGATTTTGATAACCTAGAACTTGAGGAAGAAGAAATTTGAAAAGAAAAACTTGAAAAAGTTGCATGAGATATAGAGTTTAAAAATGTATGTTTTTCATATAATAAAGATAGAAAAATATTAAAAGACATAAATTTAAAAATAAAAAATGGTGAAAAAATTGCATTTGTATGAGATACATGAGCGGGGAAGAGTACAATCGTAAATCTACTTTTTAGATTTTGGGATATTGCTGATTGAGAAATACTTATTGATTGAAAAAATATAAAAGACCTAAGTAAAAAATTTATAAGAAATCATATTTGAATTGTTATGCAAGACAACACACTTTTCAATACTTCAATCAAAGAAAACTTAAAAATCGCAAAAGATAAAGCTAAAAAGGAAGATATAATAGATGCTTTGAAAAAAGCAAAAGCAGATTTTGTGCTAGATTTAAAAGACTGAATTGATACAATCATATGAGAAAGATGACTAAAACTAAGTTGATGAGAAAAACAAAGACTTTCTATAGCTAGACTATTCTTGAAAGATCCTGAAATACTTATACTCGATGAAGCAACTTCAGCACTAGATAACAAAACAGAAAAAGAAATTCAAAAATCACTGGATAATTTGATGAAATGAAGAACAACTATAATCATAGCACATAGACTTACAACAATAAAAAAAGTCGATAGAATATATGTTATTGAAAATGGTAAAATAGTTGAAACTTGAACTTATGATGAACTTATAAATGCTTGAGGAAAATTTTATAACCTTGCAAATCCTGATAAATTAATTGTTTAAAAATTTTCTATGCACATTTGAATTATAATGGACTGAAATCGTAGATGGGCGAAAAAAAGATTACTACCAACTTTAGCATGACACAAAGCCTGATTCGATAATGCTATGGATATAGTAGAAAAAGCAAATGATAAATGAATAAAATATTTGACTCTGTGGGCATTAAGTAAAGAAAATCTTGTAAAAAGAGAAAAAGAAGAATTATCTTGAATAATAAAGCTCATAGATAAATTAAATGATTTAATACCTAGATTTCAAAAAAATAATCTTAATTTTCAAACAATTTGAGATATAGAAAAACTACCTTTAGAATCTCAAAAAATTTTGGAAAAAGTAAAAAATGAGACTAAGAATAATACATGATTAACACTTATAGTTGCACTTGTTTATTCATGAGAAGACGAAATTATAAGAGCTGTTAAAAAATTTATCAACTCTATTCCCCCTTGAGAAAGGGGGCTAGGGGGTTTTAATTCTTTAGAAAACTTAAATGAAGAATGATTTAGACAATACCTTGATACTGCTAATTTTCCAAAACCTGATTTGATTATAAGAACAGGTTGAGATATAAGACACTCTTGATTTTTACTATATGACTCAGATTATAGTGAGTACTATTTTTCAGAAAAGCTTTGGCCAGATTTCGATGAAAATGAGCTTGATAAAGCACTAAATTTTTTAAATAAATCTAAAAGAAATTTTGGAAAATAAAATTTAATAACAATATATTATTATGCTTCCTACTTGGTACACAAATTATAAAAAATTTATAGATAATTCAATAAAATTGTTTTTAGATGAATATCTAAATCCTGCTATCATTCCTGCGAAGGCAGGAATCTATAAAAAAAAGGATTATGACAAATTAATAGATCCCCAGATCAAGTCTGAGGATGACAATATTTATTCAGAATGACAAATAATTTGTTTTTCTAAACCTCTAAACGATTTCAAAGAAATAATTTATTATGCTACTAATTCATGAAAAAGAGTTAGAGCTATTTTAGCATTGGAGGTTTATCTAAATTTAACAAATCAAAAACTTGAAGATATAAAACAAGATAATGATATAGTAAAAGTATGTGTTGCTTTAGAATTTATACATGCATACTCACTACTTCATGATGATTTACCATGTATGGACAATGATGAATATAGAAGAGGACAATTAACAGTTTGGAAAAAGTATGGTGAAACAAATGCTGTTTTATGTGGAGATTTATTAAATACACTTTCTTTTGAAATACTTTCTACAATTAAAGATAATGAAAAATCAAAAAAAATTATTAATTTAATTTCTAGAGCTACTTCGATTTATGGAATGATTTGATGACAAATTGAAGATATTTATTTTGAGCATAATATAAATGAATTAGATTTATCATTGATTGAAAGCCTACACAATAAAAAAACATGAAAACTTATTGAAGCTTCAGTTTTAGCTTGAATGATACTTGCAAAAGATTATGGCATTCCTGCATCGGTGTGAATCTATAAAAAGGATTATGACAATTTAATAGATCCCCGTATCAAGTACGAGGATGACAAAATAGGGATAAGTCAGGAATGACAAATGTATCTAAATCTATCTAGTTTCTGACAAAATATATGACTAGCTTTTCAAGTAAAAGATGATATACTTGATGTAGAATGAACTTTTGAAGAAACAGGGAAGAGTGTATGATGAGAGAAAAAATGATTTGTTCACTTTATATGACTTGAAAAATCAAAAGATTATTTAGAAAAACTATCAATTGAAGCATTAAAAAATATATCAGATCTAAAATCAGAAAAACTAGATTTTTTAGTTGAATATATAAAAAACAGAAATTCATAAAATATGAATTTCTGTTTTTTATACTATTTGAAACGAGATACAAATGCAGAATTGGTCTCTCAAATTCCTCTATTTTGTTCAACCTTGTAAAGTATTTTTTTCAAGATATCTATAAGTCATCTTTTAAATCAATTGTTTTGACAAAGCCAAATGCAAAGATTGAAAGCTATTGTTGGTTTACCATATCATCTCAAGTAAGTTTTAAATAATTTTTCATAACTTACTGAAATTTTTTTATTAAATTTCAAATTGTCTATTTTATATATCAAATGATTAATCTCTTTTTTAGTCAAATAATCATTTTTATATCTTTCCTTCAATACTGTTGCTAAATATTCTTTTATCTTATCTCATTTATAATAATTTTCAAACTCTCAATCTAAAACAATCCAATTATAATTAATATACATTTCTTCTCTAACATGAACTTTATGAACTTTTTTTATTGATCTTTCAATATTTCTTTTGTCATCAACAAAATTTGCATCTCTATCAATTATGGCAAATACATTTTTCTTTCAAAGAAGTTCTGCACAAAATTCATACCAATCACAAAGTGCTCACTTTCATCATACATCTATGACTGAAATGTTTTTTAAATTAAGATTAAAAAAATCACTTACTTTATTTTTTCATAAATCTTTCTTGCAACTATTTAAATTACAATCTTTTAAATCATCCTCGTTCCATGGCCGATATTCATATATATTTGGGATTGATATTTTTTCGGTTTCTCATTCTACAAGTATTACAGCATCAGAAAAGAAAACATCAGTATTTTTAAACATCAAATTTATCATTATTTTATCATAATCTCAATATTTATTTTCTATTTGTTTAACTTTTGTTAAAGAATTTAATTTATAAACAAATCTTATACTATCAATTTCAAATTTATCTTTTTTGAAATTTGAAACAAGCTCATTTGAATGAGTACTATAGATTATTTGAGTATTTTCTATTTCAGAAATATCTTGTAACAATTTATCAACAAGTCTTATAGAATGTGGATGTAAAAAATTTTCTGGCTCTTCTATAATAAAAATTTTAAACTTACTATTTTTTTTAACTCATCAAATGGATTTTAGATAAAGATCAAATAAAGCCATCAAAACAAAATTTTTTGTTCATATATTTAAATCATCAAAATTTCTAAGTTCTCTATTTTTTTCTTCTTTTTTAATTATTTCATCTAAATTTTTCATAATCTCATTATCCTCATTTTTTATAATTGAGAAATTTGTATTATTTAAATGACTTAGTGAAGTTGAAAATTTTGTGTTTTCATCTTTTGGTAAAAGAGTATTTACACTTTTTAATACATTTTCTAAATTTCTAAAAACATCTTGATTTTCAATACTTTCTATTTTATTATCAATAATCAAATCAAGTATTTTTACATACCAAGAATTATCTCTATTATAAGAATTTCTATCTCATGGGATGTATATAAAATTAACATTTTTTAAAAAGTCTAAGATTTCTTTTCTCTCATTTTTATCATAATTTTCTTCATATTTTACAATTACTTTTCAATCTAAAATTGATGCTATTATTTTTAAAGATAAATTTTTATTTAGATTTAATTCAATTATATCTACCTCGAGTATTATATCTTTATTTTTATCGTTAAAATCTTCAAAACTTATATCTTTATGCTCTCATGAAAAAAACAAAGCAATTGCTTTTAAAATATTTGATTTTCAAGCATTATTTTTTCAAACAAAAACTGTCTTGTTTTTACTAAATTTAACAATTGAATAATCAATACTTTTATAATTTAGAATTCTGATTTCTTTTAGTTGATACATATTTCAATTACGAATTACAAATTAAAAATTACAAATAATTTAAATTCCTTTATTTTTCATTATATATTTTTCATATAATTCCTATTTAGCTCTTCTTTTAATATCTCTTTTTGTTTTAATAATCATGTAAGATTATTTGAAATAGATACAATCAATTTTTTATCATCATAGGTAAAACTTTTATTTTTTCAAAAAATCATAAATCATAAATCTATATTTCAAATACTAAGTTTTTGTACAAAATTATATCAACTTAGAATTATATTATCAAGTTCATTCAAAGTTGTTAAACTTCATCTTTCTATTATTTTATCCTGTAGTTTTCAGTGTTCTCTTGTATCATATTTCAAAGTTAAATAATGTGTAACAACAGGATTTATTTCAAAAAATAAAACATACTCATATCAAGTAATCAGCTTTATCTTATCAATAATAGAAAATATATTTTTATCATTTATTTTTTCTATACCTATAATAGATTTTACAATTTCATAATTTGCTGTTATTTGTTTATTTGATTTAAGTAATCTTTTATTTGTTGCATCAACTATAAATTTCAGTAAATCAAGTCACTCTTTTGGATATTTTTCTATAAACTTTTGTAATCAATCTTTTCAATTTATATATAAAAGTTTTACATCTTCCACTACTTTTACAAGTGCTTCTTTAGATATATCACTACTATTTAAACTAGCTTCTCAGAAAAAATCAAACTCTCAAAGTATAGCTAATTCTTTTGTTTCTTTCTTCTCAACTGTTGTATATTTTTCAATTGCTACTTTTCATGATTCTATAATATATAGATTATCATCTAAATCTCATTCATCAAAAACCAAACTTCATGATTGAAGTTCTTTATATCAAAAGAAACCTGATGATTTATAAAATTCTATATTTAACATTTTTTAGTATTAAGTATTAAGTAGTAAGTAGTAAGTAAAATAATTATTAGCACTGGCTACAATAATTATTAATTATTCACTATTAACTATTCACTAAATTAACTCCATTGAATCTTTATCTCTTGCAAAGCTTTTTAATGTATCTTTACTTATTATAGATTTATTATACAAAGCTAGTAAGTATTTATCCATCAAAACCATTCATTCTTTTTGTCAAACTTCTAGTACACTATAAAGTTGATGAGTTTTTCATGTAACAATCAAATTTCTAACCGCATCATTTGCTATCATAACTTCTCTTGCTGCAATTCTTCATTCTTTATCAATTCTTGGAAGCAGTCTTTGACTTACTATTCAAACTAAACTCATTGCAAGTTGCATTCTGATTTGCTCTTGTTGTCAAGCAGGGAATACATCAACTATTCTATCTATAGTTTGAACAGTATCATTTGTATGTAGTGTAGAAAATACCAAGTGACCTGTTTCAGCAAGTGTAATTGCTGCTTTTATAGTTTCTGGATCTCTCATTTCTCAAACCATTATTATATTTGGATCTTCTCTAAGTGCTGCTCTTATAGCATTTGCAAAGTTATGTGTAGAATTTCAAATTTCTCTTTGATTTACCAAACTTTTTTTAGAATTAAATGCAAATTCTATAGGATCTTCTATAGTTATGATATGTTTTTTATAATTTGTATTGATATAATCAATCATTGCTGCAAGATTTGTTGATTTTCAAGATCAAGTTGGTCAAGTAACTAGTACAAGTCATTTTGATTTTTGACACATTATTTTAATATTTTCTCAAAGTCATAACTCTTCTAGGGTAGGTATAATAACAGGTATTTTTCTCATTGCTATACTAAATCAATTTGAATCAACATAACAATTAACCCTAAATCTATCACTATCTCTGAATTTATATGATAAATCAAGTTCGAAAGTATCTTGAAATTTTGACAATCAAATTTCTCAAGCTATTATCTTAATTATCTCAATAATATCTTCTTTTGATAAAACTGATGATTGAAATATATTTCAATCAATTTCTAAACTCTCAACATTTTCAAGTTCTCAATAGTGATTTCTAATAAATGGCTTATGTAGTGAGTTTAAATGTAAATCTGAATAGTTATTTTTTATACTATCAATAACTAAAGCTTCAAAAATAGATTTGATTTCCATAAATTTTATGTTTAAATAATTTAATATTTCAATATTATTATAACATATATATTTTAAAAAAGCCAAAAAATAAAGCTAGAAAATCTAGCTTTTTGTTAAACTTACAATAGTTTCTATATGACTTGTGTGAGGAAACATATCAACTGGGATAATTTTTTCTATTTTGTAATCACTATTTTGTAATATAAATGATAAATCACGACTTAAAGTTGCAGGATTACAACTTACATAAATAATTTGTTTTGTTCAAAATTTAAGTATATTTGGAAGTGCATCAGGATGCATACCAGTTCTTGGTGGATCTATAATCAAAAGTTCTGCTTTTTCTCATTTTTTTATATAATCATCTAAAAAATCCTCGACTTTTGCATTTATAAACTCCATATTTTTTATACCATTTTTATTTGCATTCGCTTCACCATCTTTTGAAGCATCAGTTACTAGTTCAACACTTATTACTTTTTTACTATGAGGAGCAAAAACCATACCAATAGTTCAAGTTCAACCATATAAATCTAAAACAGTTCAAAGATTTCAGTCATTATTCACTATTCACTGTTCACTATTAACTAAATTTAATACCTCGTTATATAATTTTTCTGCACCATAACTATTTGTTTGAAAAAAGCTTTTTGGGCTTATATTAAAAGTCAATCAAAGTAATTTTTCTTCTATAAATTCATTTCCATAAATAAGTTCAAGTTCTCAAATACTAGTATCAGACCTATTATCATTTAAGCTTAAGTATATTGATTTTATTTCAGAGTATTTTAAAGCTAATTTATTTAAAAAAGCTTTTATTTTTTCCATTATGTTATCCTTATGCTCGACACGGGGATCTATTAAATTATCATTACCTTTTTTATAGATTCCTGCCTCCGCAGGAATGACATCAAGGTATTTATGATTAATAGAAAAAATAACCATAATTTGATTTGTAAAAAATGCTTGTCTGATAACTATATGTCTAAAAAATCATTTTTGATCAAATTGATCATAAACTGGTAATCATGAAGCTTTTGCAAAGTCTTTTATTTCTTTAAATATCTTATTAGCTACTTCTGAAATAAGTATAGTTCAATCAAAATCCTGTATTTTACTAAATTCTCATTGTTTATGAAATCACAAATTGAAATGCTCATTTTTTCACTCTTTTGCACTTATGTATTTTCAGAAACTAAATTCTATCTTGTTTCTATATCAATCTATAATAGGTGAGGGAACTATAGGACTCACAACTAAATCATTTTGAAACTTTTTTAAGTGAAAAATAGATTCTTCTACTTGTCATGCTTTTATCTTTAATTGTTCATCGTAAGGTATATTTGCCCGAGCAAGTCAAGCTTGCATACCAAAAGGATTATTTGGATGTTCTTTTTCTAATGGTGATTTTTTAACTAATTCTTGTGATTGTGCTTCTATGTAATCCTTTCTAGATTTCAGAATCCTTATATTTACTACACTTCCAGGAACAACTCAACCACTTATAAAAATTGCTTTTCAATCTATATCTTTATTATCTGATTTCAATCTAGCAAATCATTTTCATCAAAATACTAGTTTTTCAACTACTACATTTTTAATTATTTCGTTTTTTTTCATTGTAATTTAATATTTTTAATTAACTAAAATAAAGGCTCATCAATACTTTTTCTATCTTCATCTTCTTGAATAACTTTTTTCTTCAGTTCGTATACTACTTTATCCAAATAATTTATTATATAAAGTTTTGTTAAATTATTTATACTATTTACATTTATTTCATATCATATTTTTTTTCAATTTTCATCAAACAAATAAACACTATTTAACTCATAAATATTTATTCTAGTATTTGTGAGTTTTTTAGATAAATTATCTAGAGTTTTTATCTGTTTTCAAATAGGTTTAAATCTGATTTGTTTATATATTTTTTCTCTTACTTTTTCAAGTTTCAAAACTAAATCTTTTGTATCTAGTCATTTTCTTTCAACTATAATTGCATCAAGTAAATCTCTTCCAGGTCAAACTATATATCTTGAGTTATATATCATTGAACTAGTTTTTCATGCATCTAAATTTATAGCATCATAACAACCAAATAATGCTAAATTATAAGGTAATTCATTCATCTCTATATCACTTACATATCAAAAATATAAATACCTCTTTTCTTTATCTGAACAAATAAAATTTCTCTGTATTTTAGCCTTCATTTTTGAATCTATCAAGTTTACTTCAAAGTAATACTCAATAACATTTTTTCAATCTTTAAGTAAAAGTGGAAAATTTCAAAGTCACTTAAATATTTGATTTTCTTTATCTGGATTTATCTTATTTGTTTGAAATAAAAATGGATTATTTGTTTTATCTAATGCAAAAACAACTCTATCTCAAGTATCATCATATCATGCAATTTTTTTTCATTCTACATACCTCTCATTTATAGTAAAATCAGTTCATTTACATTCTCTATAATCTGCAGGACAAAAATAAACTCAATTAACAGCTGATATTCAATTATTTTTCTCCATTAATTCTCTAAGTGAAGTTGCTTTTCAATCAGGATTTATTCATATTTTAAACTCAAAATCTGGTGATTTCAAATCATATTTTATCACTCTGAACTTATATCAATTTACAATTTTATCAATAAAATTGTTTGCTGAAACCTCATTAATAAAAAAGTAACAAATAAAAGATAAAAGAAAAAGAATTTTAAAAGTTTTTTTCATAATATATAATTTAAAAATATGTGTCATTCCTGTGAATACAAGAATCTACTTTGTATTATTATAATATAAGTTGGTTATATATTGTAGATTTCCGGATCAAGTCCGAAGATGACAAATAGATATATTAAACTAAATTCTTATAAATATTTTCTACATATGAATCTACATTTTTTCATTTTAATGCTCTTTCAAAATGAAATTCGTATTTTTTATAAACTAAGTCATTGTTTAAGAAATTACTTCAAAGACAAGTCCAAAATCTATAAGCACATTTTGAGTTTAATTTATGCCAAAAATTTGAATATAGTTCTTGTTTCCCATTATAAAAATCTTCTAAATCATTTGCATAATAATCTTCATCGTAAATAGGTGTTAGTGCATAGTTGTTAGTATTTAGATTATATCAAACTACATTGTCATCCTCGTGCTTGACACGGGGATCTATTAAATTGTTAGAGTCATTTTTATAGATTCCTGCATCCGCAGGAATTACAATTAGTTCTTCAAACTTTGTACTACCAAAACCATAGCTATAAAATTTCTCTATATATTTTCAATTATTTCAATAAATCACTTTTACAACATAATCTCTCTTTTTTTCTAAAAGTATGTTTTTCATACTGTCTTCTAAGTTTGTTATTTGATATGGAAGAAATCTATTATTTAGTAAATCGAGTATTATTTCTTCTTGTCTTTTTTCATCTCTTTTTTCATCATTTAGTGGTCAATTTACATAATATCTTTTAAATTTTGCATCTAGATTTGTAGGAGATTTTACAAAGTTTAAATTGTTCAAATAATTTATTTTTCATAGTTTATTAAATTTTGCATTTTTTATTTCATAACTCACTCAAGCTTCAAAATGAGTAATAGGGAAGTGTTTACCATATCTTTGCATCGTACTTTTTTCTATACTTACAACTTCATCTAGTCATAGTATATGTACCTTTGAAGCTTCACTATCTAACTTTGATGGATATCAAATTCATTGTCATATAAAAGCCTTACAAAAATTTTTTGATTTTGAGTAATCAACATAGTCCACCATTCATTCTTCAAATTTAACATAGTTCCATTCTATTTCTTCTTTTCTTGTTTTTATATACTCAGATGCAAATTTTTTCCTTTTATTTACATCTTCTATATCAAGTAATTTTATATTTCACTCTAGCTCATTTCTAGTTGCCATATACAAAACTGTTTCGTATTTTTTTGAAGAAAACATATCAAATATATAATTATTTGAATTATCAATTTCGCTTGGCAAAGTATCTACTTCTGCATAAACTATTTCTTTGTCTGAGTATACAAAAAGTGTCATTACATCATCCTCATTCGTCAAATAATCATTTTCAAAAACTAATCACTTAATTTTTATTCATTTAATAGCTATTTCTTCCTTATTTCTTAGGATTTTATAAGTAAATTTTGGTAAATATTTATCCAAAAGGGGAGTCAAGAACTTAATTGTCTCAGGAATCAGTAAAATTGGTAAATTATTTAAATTTTTATACATTTCGCTTAAAGTATAGGGATCAAAATGATCACAATGTGAATGACTTATGAAAATAGCATCAATTTCTCAAAGTTTATCATAATCAATAGTTAATGTCGGATTTCTAGCCATCAAATCTCAAAAGGCATAATTTGTAAGCCATGCATCAGACATTATTTTTACAGGTTTTCAGTCTGCATTTTCTATATTTATCAGAAATTCTGAGTGTCAAAGGTAGTCGATTTGCATATGTGAGGGGTATTAAAAATATCGTCATTCCTGCGGATGCAGGAATCTATAAAAAGTAATTAAATCTTTATGTATTTTATAGATTTTTTTAAAAAAAGAAAATAAAAATATCCTATTTTTTGCTTTTAAAACTAATATATAGTACAATAATATAAATTAATTACTTAAAAGATATATGTTTTTAAGATTTTACAAAAGAAAAGAAATTCCTTTATGGAAAAAATATGCTGACTCTATTTTAGTAGCTATTTGATTAATATTTATCTGGAAAGGTATTTGGAATATAGCAGATCAGATTTTTGGTTTTATATGAAATATTTGGATTGAAAATATTGTTTCTTTTATAGTTTGAGTTAGTATTTTAGTCCTTACTGACAGATTTGTGGAACAATTTATTGATGATTAATATAATATTTAACATAATTATTATGAAAGAATTAGATAAAAAAATAATAGAATTATTTAGAGTCATTTACGATTTAGATGAAAAAGATATAAATGATTTACAAAAAACAATAAAAGACTTAAGCGATGATGAAAAAAAGTCTACTATAATTGCATTGTACAAAAGGTATGAATCAAGAATAATTAATTCAAAACATCTTGTAGAAAAACTTCAAACTATAAAAAATAATACAGATGAATTTTTGGATGAAATAAATTCAAAAGATATAAAATTTAATTTTTAATGATAATTTTTATGTGATATGTGGACATAGTTAGAAATACTGATTGAGTAGATAGTTTCAAAATAAAACATGAAAATGTTACTAACCTAAGTTATGATTTATTCATAAGCAAATTATGAAGATCACTAGATGAATTTAATAAAAATATCTCAAAAGCAAAATGATTAACTGATTCGTTTAAGTGACTTTTTTGAGCTGATAAAGATTTTTGAACAAAAAAAGAAAAAAATTGAAATATAATATTATCAAAAGAAGATAAATACTTACAAGAAGTAGCTTTACCAAAAATAAATTCAGTTATTCTAGAATATGCTAAACAATGAAAAATTGAAGAACAAGAATTTAAAGAAGAATTAACAAAAATATCTTCTGACTTTATAGGATTTATGGAAGGGAAGACACCAAAAAGCAATCCATTAGCTGATTATTATTGATGAAAAAATACAAAAAGGAGAATAGATGCAGCTTGATTATAAATTCAAAAAATATTTATGACAAATATATCAGAAAGATTAAACAATACACTTACAAGCTTATTTATAGAAGATCAATCTTGAGCATTGGAAGCAAGATTATTTGATTATGAAAGAGAAAAACAAAAAAATTGAAAAACAAAAGTTTCATTAGAAAAATTAAGAATAGATTTAGAAAGAAAACAAAAAGAAATTATTGATTTTGCTATTGATTTTGACCCTAGTCTTGAAAATATATGAATTAACCAGGAATACATTTGGAAATCAATAAAAATTAATTCTGTAAATAAATATATATTAACATGATTAATTAAACAATTAATGCCATTTATGATAAAAGAAGAAATAGATAGATTTTATAAATTGTCCGAATTTCAAATATATTTAACATTTTACAGAAAAGAAAAAAATTGACCTATACTAATCAAAAAAGTTGAATTAGTTGATTTAAATAAAAATAATGATAAAGAAAATTCGAAAAAATGATGAAATGATTACTTTATAGAAATTTCTTAGATTATACTAAGATTTTTTTATAATAAAAATACTTTTATAATAGTCAAGTAAAAACAATAACAAAATAACATATATTATTTGACTAAAAACTTTCATAGGTATATCATTATAGATGGTTCCAATTTATTTTTTAACTACAAAAAATATGGAAACAAAAACAAATTTATGATTATCTAATAATGAAAGTGCTGATTTACTAAAAAAAGCTATGTTATATGATGTAAATCAAAGGCATATTGAACTACCACCAGAAGCAAATGCTTTTGCAAATAGCGAAAGAACTGATCTTGCAATAGTACAATTTTCTGAAATTATATTAAGTAAATTAGATCCAAAATCTAAACTATATGATTATCTGGCAAATAATTCATCTTTTAATGTAAAACATCATCCAATTATTGCTAAAGCATTAAGGAATATAAATCTTAGTACTCAAAAAATTCTACATTAATTTCATTTTAAATAATCTAAATAAAACTTAAATTTAAAAATTAATTTAAGTTTTATTTTTTTACAAAATTTAGCACTTAGGGAAGTAATTACAAAAATCTAAATTAATTAACATAATAACAGTTATGGATTTATTCTTAGCTATAATAAGCCATTATACTATAAAATCATAATTCAGAAATCAGTTAAAAATAAACCTCGAAAAAGTTTTTATTTAAACTTTATTTGTGAAAATAGAAAAATCAAAAACATTATCAATAATTAAATCAGAAAAATCCAAAGTAGGGTATAAAATTAGATACTTAAAGTACTTCACATAATGTTTCTTATGTGAATATATATTTTATAAAAATAAAAGATAGTGCTAATACTACCTTTTAATCATAAACAACTAAATCCATTGGTATATCATGTTTTTCAACTGGAAGTTTATCATCTGATAATACCTGAACTCAGAAACAAATTCAAATTTTAAAGATATCATTATTTTTTGATAAAAATTGATCATAATATCCTCATCATTTTCAAACTCTTTTTCAACTTAAAGAAAATGCTAGTCAAGGTATAATTGCTACATCTATTTTTCCCTTATATAAATCACTTTCTTTAGGTTCCAGTATACCAAACTTTCAATGTACTAATTTGCATTTTTGTTTAAATTTAACTATTTCCATTTTATTTCATACAACTCTTGGAACTACAACATTTTTTCACTTTTCTATAAAATGATTAATTAAATCAAAAGTTTGAACTTCGTCTTTTAAAGATACATAAATAAATATTGTATCAGCTTTTTTTATTTCTTTTAAATCTAATAATTTGTGATAGATTTTTTTTGATTTTTCTTCTATCACTGTAAAATCCATAGAATTTAATTGTTCTCTAACTAAAAACCTTATTTTAGTTTTTTGAAAATTATGTAACATATTTTAATCTAATTTTATTAAATTTAATGATTTTAAGTTTTCATTATAAGTTTGTTCTGAAATTATTTTTCTATCAAATAATATTTCTAAATACTTATTCATAGTAATCATACCATCTTGACTTCAAGTTTCAATTGCACTATTAATTTGATGCGTACTTCATTTTCTTATCATATTTGCTATAGATATATTATTTACAAGTATTTCTATTGCAGGCACTCTTCCCTTTCCATCTGCTTTTTTTATAAGGTCTTGCCAAACAACTCATACAAGTGATTCACTTAATTGTTGTCTGATTTGATCTCTTTCATCTGCTGGAAACATATCTATTACCCTAGCTACTGTTCTAGCGGCACCAGAAGTATGAAGTGTTGCAAAAACTAAGTTTCAAGTCTCGGCAGCACGAAGAGCTAGTCTAAAAGTCTCTAAATCCCTCATTTCTCAAACCATAATAACATCTGGAGCTTGTCTAAGAGCATATTTTAATCAATTATCAAAAGTTAATGTATTTACTCAAACTTCTCTTTGTTCCACTAATGATTTTTCACTTTGAAATACAAACTCTATAGGATCTTCTACTGTTATTATATGTTTTTGTCTAGTTTTGTTTATATGATTTATAAGTGAAGCTAAAGTTGTACTTTTTCATGTACCTACAGCTCAAGTAACCAAAACCAAACCATTTTTTCTATTTGCAAAATTTAATATTTGAGCTGGTAAACCAAGTTTCTCAAAATTTGGTAATTCTGATTTTATAGGTCTAAAAACCAATCAATATCAATTTTTTTGACTAAATGCATTAACCCTAAATCTAGAATATCATTTTAAATCAATTGAAAAATCAAGTTCCATATTTGATTTAAATTTTTCTTTTTGAGTAGTAGACATTATAGAAAGGATTTCATTTTCAAAGATATCTTTTTCTATAATTGGATAAGTGTTTAGATAAAAAACTTCACCATAAATTTTTAAACTAGGATAACTTCATGTTGTGATAATTATATCAGATGCATCTTTTTCAAGAGCTTCTATAAGTATTTGTGAGATTAGCATATAATAAAGTTAAATATATTACTTAAATTTTACCACATAATCACAAATAAAACAAAAATTTTGACTAAAAATCATTTATAAATACAATACCTTTAATATTTTTTAAAAAGCACACTATGAGGCTAGCACTACTTGAAACCGTTTTAACTAACTTCTTCTACCATAAGTAGTTCTATTTTCTTTGTGCAATTTAAAAGAAAATCTTCTACTTAAAAGTAGAAGATTTTTTATTTTTAAACTTATAACTACCTATTATCCACTAACAACTAATTTTATGAACATCGAAACAAAAAGACACTCTCTAGCACACATAATGGCACAAGCAGTAAAAGAAATGTACCCAAATGCAAAAATGGCTATTGGACCAGATATAGATAACTGATTTTATTATGATTTTGATTTTTGAAATGATGAATTTAAAGAAGAAAATCTGAAAGATTTAGAAAAAAAGATGAAAAAAATTATTTCTCAAAACCAAAAATTTGAACAATATGATTTTCCATACGATGAAGCTGTTAAATTTTTGAAAGAAAAGTGAGAAGATTACAAAATAGAAATGGCTACAGAGCTGAAAAATAAATGAATAGAAAATATAAGTTTCTACAAAAACATTATGCAAAACTGAAATGAAAGTTTTGTAGATATGTGTTCATGACCTCACGTAGATAATACAAATAAAATAGATGCAAATGCTTTTACTCTTGATAAAATAGCCTGAGCTTACTGGAAATGAGATTCAAACAATAAAATGTTAACTAGAATTTATGCATTTGCGTTTGATACAAAAGAAGAATTAGATAATCACATAAAAATGATTGAAGAAGCTAAAAGAAGAGATCATAGAGTTATTTGAGAAAAACTTAAGCTTTTTACTATTTCAAAACTTGTTTGAGCTTGACTTCCCCTTATACAACCAAATTGAATGATTATAAGAAAAGAAGTAGAAGATTATTTATGGGATTTACATAAAGGTAAATGATATTCTAGAGTTTGGACTCCACACTTAGCAAAAGAAGATTTATACAAAACATCAGGTCATGCGGAAAAATTTGGTGATGAGATATTTAAAGTACAAGGGCTTGATGACAATTTCTTCTTAAAGCCTATGAATTGTCCTCATCATATGCAAATATTTGCTGACAATTTTTTCTCTTACCGCGATATGCCAATCAGATATTTTGAACCAGCAACAGTTTATAGAGATGAAAAAACAGGACAATTATCAGGACTTACAAGAGTTAGATCTATAACTCAAGATGATTGACATCTTTTCTGTAGAGTAAATCAAATATCCGATGAGGTATGAGTAATAGTTTCTATTATAAAAGAATTTTACTGAACAATGGGGATGCTTGACTGATATTGGGTTAGATTATCTATAAGATGACCCGAGTGAAAATACTTATGAGGAGATGATGTATGGAAAAAAGCAGAATGAGCACTTAGAAGTGCAGCAGAAAAATATGAACTTCCTTACAAAGTTTGAATCTGAGAAGCAGCATTTTACTGACCAAAACTAGACTTTATGTTTAAAGATGCAATTGGTAGAGAATGGCAACTTGCTACAATACAATGTGATTTCAATCTACCAGAAAGATTTGATTTAAGTTATATAAACGAACAAAATGAAAAAGAAAGACCAGTAGTTATTCATAGAGCTATTTCTTGAAGTTTGGAAAGATTTATGTGAGTTATGATAGAGCACTTTGCTTGAGTATTCCCTCTTTGGTTAGCTCCAAAACAAGTTATAATTGTTCCTGTTTCAGATAAATTTGATTCGTATGCAAAAAAAGTTGAAGATAGTTTTAAATCAGAATGAGTAAGAGTTAGTACAGATTATAGTTCAGATTGATTGAATAAAAAAGTAAGAAATGCAGAAAAAATGCATATAAACTATATACTTGTAGTTTGAGAACAAGAAGAGGCAAATAATACTGTTTCAATAAGAAATTATAAAACAAAAGAACAAAAAGTAACTTCATTAAACGATTTTATAAAAGAAGTAGTTTCTGAAATAAATGAAAGAAAATTATAATGAGATTGAATACTATGTTATTCCAGACTTTATCCAGAATCATTAAATATATTTTACCTTTTTATAATCCTAAATCACAAGTTCAGGATGAAAAAATTTAAATATTTACTTTTTAATCTTTTTATCAATTTATGAAAATATTTTTCCTAATATTAGTGCCAATATTTTTACTTACATCATGTTTTACAGATAAAAAAGAAGAAGTTAAAAATGAAACAATAAAAAAACATCTTGAAACTAAAGCTCTAGAAGAAAAAAATAAATTTGAAGAAACAAAAAAACGGGAAAAAGTTGAAGGATTTACTTGATTTTTATGTTTTAGTGAAGAGTTAACTTGAACTTGATTTATAGAGAAAATTGAAACAAAAAATTGTAAAAATGAAACCTGAAAATGAGAAATATATTTTAAACTAGAATGAGAGAATCTAGTTAAATACAACGAATTACAAGAAAAGGAATTTATAATAAAATATATTGAAAAAAAAGAAAAAGAATTTATATGAATTTCAATAAAAAAGGAAATAATTTGAAATTTTAAAAATGTTTTAGATAAACAATCATGCCTTCATAAACAAGAAAAAAAGAAAACAATATTAAAAGATGATGATAACATTGTGATTTATAGCATATCAGCATTTTGATATTACAAAAAAGAAGCAGATGATCATTTAAAAATAGATAATACAATACAAGTATGTGAATGATATTATCCAAGTTGAAAATTTATTGTATTTAATAAAAATAATCAGAAATGATTTCGGTCAATAAAAGAAGATAAACTAGTTAATATAGATACTTTAAAAGTAAAAACTAAAAAATAAAATATTAAATATGAAAAATACTCTTTTATAAATTTGTAAAAGAGTATTTTTGTTTAAAATTTTGGGTTAAAAATATATTTTTATTACTTCAAAGAAGTATTCAATCAATTCAATTTTTTATCATGAATTCTTTTCATTTATCCATTCACATTGCAAAAATTGCTGTTGCAAGAGAATCACTTATATAACATTTTGGAGCAATTATAGTTATCCCAACCAAAGATTTTTCATTTTCTCAAGTATTTGGATTAACTATATGATGATATTTTTTTCAATCAATAGTCCAATGTCTTTTATATGATCACGAACTTGATATAGAAATATTTGTTAGCTTTATACTTCAAACATGTCATGAATTATAAGGATTTTCTACTCATATTACCCATTTTTTTCATTCGTTATTAAATCATTTAATAAATATATCACCTCAAGCATTAACTAAAAAATTTTTATATCAAAATTCTTCAAGCTTTTTTGAAATTAAATCTACTAAATATCATTTTGCAATTCACCCAAAATCTAGATTTTGGTTATATTTTAACTTTAATTCATTTCAATTAATTATTACTTTTTCTAAATCTAAGTTTTCTTCTTGTTTAACTATCTCAAAATTGTTATCATTAAAACTATTTGTATATCATATATTTTTCAAATTTAAAAGTGGATTGAAAAATCATTTTGTAAATCTATATATAAGTAAAGATTTATTAAATATATCCAAAAAAGTATCTGAAACTTCCAAAGTTTTTTCTAAATTTAATTTATTTAATGATGAATTATTTATAAATCTAGAAAATTCATTTTCATATTGATCTATAAATTTCCACAAAAAAGAGATATTTTTATTTATTTCTATCTCTTTTTCTTCATCTTCAATGATTACAACTTCAATTACTGTTCAAAGTTTTTTTCAACTAAAATTATATTTCACTAAAATTATATTTTTAAAATAATCTATATTATTCAGGTTTAGGTAAACTTGCTCAAGTTGTCGCATCTATGTATTTATTAGCCTCAACATTAGATTCTATTGCTTCCTCATTATTTTTTTCACCTAATTTATTGTTTTCTATTCAATCATTACCTCATACAGATTCTTCTATTTTTTTACTTTCTTCAAGTTTAGAATTTTCTACTTCTACTCATAAGTTATTTTGTTCTTCTAAATCATTTGGAATTTCATTTTCTATTTTTATTTCTTCAACTTCTTTATTTGTACATGAAACCAAAAATACAGATACTAATAATGCATAAAAAAATTTTTTCATTTTATTAAAAAATAATGATATAAAATACAAAATAATATTACTAAATATACAATATTTTACAAATAAAAAATATATTTAAACTTTAAAATAAGTTTAAGAAAATATTTTTTTTATTGTGTCATATGTAAATCATTTTCTTAACAACCTCTCTATTATCTTATTTTTTTCATATTTTCATTTTATTTTTTCATATTCCAATCTAATATTTTCAAGTTCACTATCTGTTGAAAAAAATTCATCTAAATTTTGATTTATTATGTTTTTATCTTCATTTCTTTCAAATAATTTTTGAAAAATATAATTTCTACTTTTTCATTTATTTTTATAATCAATTATCTTTCTTTTTATGTAATCATTATTGAGTAAAGTTTCATCTAAATTAAACTTATTTTTCAAAATTTCTTCATAATCTGATTTCTCAAATCATTTTTCAAAAAGTTTTGACTTGATATAAGATAAATTTTTATTTCTACCAATATAAAATCTGATTTTTGCTTCAATAACTTGTTTTTCAGCAATTATACTATCCATACTTTTTAAAACGGATAAAACTTGTTTTTCATCTCAAGAAGTTTTTTTCAAAAGTTTTTCACTTAGCTTTTTTACAGATGGATAATATTTAAGATAATAATTTAAAGCATAATTTCTAAGGTATTCAAAATTCATAATAGTATTTTAAAAAATACTTTTTTATTATATAAACTTTTCCACTTTTAACAAGCCAATATTTTTGCAAAATTGGTATCAAAAAGATATAATAAAACCACTAAATTATTTTTTAAAATACTTTTATGTCTCTATGACTTATTTCAACACTGACTATGTGACTTTTGTCAGCATTTGTCTTTGTAATTATATTTTTTGTTAACTTTTTTGGATGAATTGATGCATGAATCTGACCTATGTTAATATTTATAGTTTGATTTAACTTAATATTGTGGCTTATATCCCCTACTATATCAGATATAATGTACAAATGGTTATACAAAGTGTCTTGGATTTCTATTGATGATATCGCTCTAGAATCACCAAAAACTGCAGAAATAATCAAAAAAATATGTAGTGAAAACAATATAAAAATCCCAAAATTCTGAATGATACCAGATGAAAATCCTACAGCATTTACTTATGGATCAGGAAAATGGAATGCAAGGATAATTATCTCTCACGGTATAATAAGCTTCCTAAATGATGAAGAAAGATGAGCCGTTTACGCACATGAACTAGGACATATAAAAAACAATGATTTTATCATAATGACAATAGCTTCTACTCTTCTTCAAATACTTTATGAAATCTACGTAATATTTGCAAAAAATTCAAAATGAAATAAAAATAAAGAAAAATTAGCTATAGTATGACTTGTATCATATGCTTTCTATTTTATCTGACAATATGTACTTTTATATCTTTCTCGTACAAGAGAATATTTTGCTGACGAATTTGGTGCAAAGTATGCAGATCCAAACAGACTTGCAGATGCACTTATAAAAATAGCTTATGGTATACTTACAACTCCATCAAACAATAGACTTGTAGAATCAACAAAATTTATAGGTATTGCAAATGATAAAATGGCTAAATGAATTTGAATGCTTTATTATAATGTATGACAAGATGATACAAATGATTTGATAGAAAAATCATTTTTGTATGATTTGAAAAGTCCATGGGCATTCATAACTGAGTTTACGTCTACTCACCCACTAACTTGAAAAAGAATTGATAGACTTATGACATTAACTTCAGCTCCAAAATATGATATAAAAGCAATTGAAGAGAAATTTCCAGTTGATAAACAAAAACTTTATTCTTGATTTGGGATGGATTTAGCATTCTTATTATCTACAACTTTGATGCCATTTTTATTTGCATTTATATGATTGGTAGTATTTTTTAGTAGCGAATCAGTTCCATTAATGGCTCTTGCTTGACTTATAATGGGTTATTGAGTTGCAACTTTGGTTAGAACATTTTGGGCATTTCCAAACACTAATTGAGAACCTACAAAAACTACAGTTTTGGAACTTATGTCAGATGTATATGCTTCACCAGTAAAATGAAAAACAGTAACTCTAACAGGAACAATAATTGGTAAATGAAATCCTTGATATATATTTTCTGAAGATGTTATGTTCAAAGATGAAACATGATTAATGCATCTTGATTATCAAAGTAAAATTCCTTTGATTTGAAATCTAATATTTTCGCTTACAAAAGTACAAAAATTTATCTGACAAGCTGTAGTAACTACTTGATGGTTTTTCAGATGAGTTTCACACTATACAGTAGTAAATGAATTAAACTCAACTGACGGAACACTTAAAGCATCAGGATGAGTAAAATTTTGGTGAGTTATTATATGATTTGTACTTGTATGAGTTTGAGTATGATTATGAATAATGTGACTTAGTCCAATGTAAAAAATAAAAGAGTTAAAATGATTTAACTCTTTTATTTTTTCATATAATATTTTTTCTTTTCTATATCCAATCTCTCAATAGCATACCTAAGCATAGTTCTTGACATAGTTTTATGAAACTTTTCTAGAAAATCACACAAAACTTTTTCATCTTTTTTCCCTACTTCTCTGAGCATCCAACCACATGCTTTTTGTATCAAATCATGTTTGTCACAAAGAAGTATTTCGCAGATTTTCAAAGTATCTTGAAAATCTCAATGTCTTAAGAAATAAAATGTAGTCAAAATAGCAACTCTTCTTTCCCAAATAATATCTGAAATAGTAAGTTTATATATTATACTTCTATCTTTATCAAAAAAATATTCTCAAAAAACATAAGGTATATAGCTATCAACTAAATCCCAATTATTTATATATCATAAATTTTTAAATGAAAAATTTATAATTTTTTCTCTTTCTATTAAATCTTTAGCTTTCAAAAAATTTAGTTTCAAAATTGCCAGTGATAGATACCTTTCTTCATGTATTTTGGAACAGAATAATTTTTGTATATCTTCAAATTTTAAGTCAATGTATTTTTTTGCTATTTTTTTAAGTTCAGGAACAGTGATTCATAAAAAAACATCTCATTCTCAGTATTCTCAAGGTCAAGTTTTGAAAAATCTTTGCAAAGTTTGAGCTTTGTAAGGATTTTTGAGAGAGTTTAGGTCTTGGAGTAAATAGTTTAACATAAAAAATATTAATTATTTTTTTAAATCTAAAGCAACTTCTTTCAAAAATCATATATCTAAAAATCAAGTAAATCTTCTTTTATCAAAAGGATTATCAAAACCATTAATAATAAATGATAAATATATATATAAAAATGAAATTAAAAATAGCATCACTGATTCCTCAAGAATAACAAAAACATCTGTTGATCAAGTTCAAATATCTAGAAAAAGTAATATTGCAATAACTATAAAAGTTATAAAATTTTTCAATGAATATACTATTGATGGTAAGGCACTTTTATCTTTAATATCTGAAATTCTTAAAAATCATTTTTTTACTATAGAAATTTCTTGTTTTAAACGAATTATATGATTTGCTGTTATTCATAATTTTTCTCAATTTGAAATAATTATCATCATATTATGAAATAATTCATCATTATTATATTGTATATCATCTGCTATAAAGTTATAAAAATTCATAAGTATTTTTGAAAAATCTTCTCATAATCATTTTTCGTCAAAATCATTTTTTAGTATTTTAAAATATTTTATATCATCTTTTATATTATTAATAGAATTTTTAATATCAGTTAAAATTCTTTCACTTTCTTTATATTCTGAAATAAGAGGTGCTAAAATAAATCAATAAATAAAAATAACCGATGATAATATAGATCAATAAATTGATATCGGTTCAATAAATTGATAATGATCTGGAATATATAATTTTAGTATCACTAATAAACTTGATAATAAAAATGCTGATAAAAATACTCATCTTATAAATATTTTTCTAAATTTTTTATTTACTTTTTTCATATGTTATTAATTATTATTTAAAATATCTCCTCAATCCCCACAACTTTTACCCCCAACTCCTGTGCCTTTTTCAATTTACTTCCTACCTCTTTTCAGACAATCAAGAAATCTAGTTTTTTAGAAACAGATCATATAAACTCTGCTCCTTCTTTTTCCATCATCTCAATTATCTCTTCCCTGCTATAATTTTCAAAACTTCCAGTTATACAAAATCTCTTTCAAGCATATTTTCATATTCACTCTTGTTTTTTCTCAAATTTTATATCTAATATTTCTAATAATTTTGATAAAAGTTCCTTTTTTGATGAATCAGTGAAAAAATCATAAACTGCAATAGATGTTTCTGGTCAAAAATCTTCAAGTCTAAGCAAATCATCTACAGAGTATTTAAAATCAAGTAAATCCTCTTTTGAATTAAAAACTTTTGATAAAACTTTTGCTGTTTTTTTCCCTACTCATTCTATTCAAAGTGCTGTGATAAATGAAACTATATCTTGTTTTTTTGCTTTTTCTATTGCTTCTAGCAAATTTGAAACGGATTTTTCTTTGAATCATTCAAGGCCAAGTAATTTTTCCTTTTTTTCTTTTAAGTTAAATACATCTACTAAATCTTTTATAAACCCAAGTTCCAAAAACAAAATTACTTGTTTTTCTCAAAGTCAATCTATATCAAATCAAGTCTTCCCTACAGCATAAATAATATGCAACTCTAATTGTGCCTTACATCCAAATTTATTTGGACAATAATACCTTACTTTTCATTCATCCTTTGAAACTGGAGTTTGGCAAATAGGACACACTTTTGGTATATCTATTTTTTGTTCAATTCAAGTTCTTATCTCTTTTATAGGTGCAACAACTTCCGGAATCACTTCTCATGCTCTTTTTATCCATACACTATCACCTATCATAACTCACTTCTTTTCTACTTCATCATAATTATGTAGTGTAGCTCTTTTTACAATTACTCATCACACATTTACAGGAGATAAGTTTGCAACTGGAGTAATAGTTCAAGTTCTACCTACACTATGCTCTATACTTTCTATTTTTGTTCTTACAAGTTCTGCTGGAAATTTATATGCTATTGCATATCTTGGGTGATGCTCTGTAAATCAAATTGTATTCCAAAGCGAAATATCATTTACTTTTAATACTAGTCCATCTATATCAAAATCTATAGTTTTTTTTGTATCTCAGAAATTATCTATTGCTTTTATAACTTCGATTATACCATTACACACTTTGAAATATGAAGAAATCTCAAATCAAAGTTCGTTTAAATCTTTTATGACTTCAAAATATGTTTCTTTTTTTTCTTTTATCCTGAATTCTTCAAAATTTGCCAAATCATAAGCAAAAAATTTCAAATTTCTTTTTTTTGTTATAGAAGTATCAATAGTTCTCAGACTTCAACTTGCTGCATTTCTAGGATTTGCAAATATCTTTCATCATGATTCTAGTGCTTCTTCATTCAATTTATTAAAACTAGAAATTGGCATAACAACTTCTCATCTTACTTCTAAGTCATCTTTGTATGAAATAGTTTTTGGAATATTTGAAATCTGCATAACATTTTCAGTTATATCTTCTCACTCTATACCATTTCATCTAGTAATAGCTTGTGTAAGTTTTCAATCTTTATAAATTAGTTCAACACCAAGTCAGTCAAATTTGAATTCAATACAATAGTTTATTTGTCATTCCCCACTATATTGTCATTCCTGACCTGTTACTATATTGTCATCCTCATGGGCCTGTACCCTTGAGGGTATGACACGGGGATCTATTAAATTGTCATTTTCCTTTTTATAGATTCCTGCCTTCGCAGGAATGACAGGAGAAGATATTTCATTTAATTTTTCATTTTTCACTTTTCACTTTTCACTTTTCACAATTTTTCTCACTCTATCATCAAAATCATTCAAATCTTCCTCATTATATGTATTATCTAAACTTATCATAGGTCTAGAATGAGATACTTTTTCAAAACTAGATTCTTTTACTATTGCTCAAACTTGTGATGTTCACATAAACTCTATTCAGAATTTTTCTTCTAAAAACTTCAGTTTTGCGAAAAGCTCATCATATTCAAAATCGCTTATAACTGGAGCTTCTTTGTTATAGTATAAGTTACTATGTTCTTCAATTACTTTTTGTAAATCATTTACCTCAAAAGAAAGAATTTCATCAGAATCTTTTTGTAAGAAATAGTTGGATTTTTCAATAAGACGATTTAATTCCATAATTATAACAATTACTACCTAGGATTTTTGCTAAGGTAAAATAAAATATAAATAAATTTTAATCAATATAAATTCATTTTCAATTCTATTTTATTTTTTACAACTTTTTAACTATTTGAAATTTATTAACTTTTCTTGTTTACATTTTTTATACAAAAACCAATTTTTAAAACAAAAAATCATATATTTTTATCGAAAAAATAGTAGAAAAATCATGTATTTCCTGTAAAATAATAAAAGTTTATCGAAAATTATTTTCGCTATATTAAGCCAGAATTACAATACATATATTTTAAACAACATAATATTATATTTCGTCAAGCTTATTTTTTGGCAATTAAAATTAATTCCAGGTATAATATATATGTATTAAGTTAAGTTCTTTTACATTTTCTTACTCTCCTAGATGGGAAATACAAAACCTAGTATCACTCCCTAGTAAACATAAGTTTACTCAACCAAACCAAAAAAACACAAAAATAAAAACAAAAACAAGGTGTTAGCGGTAAGATAAATTATGTCCGTCTTTCTCAAATTAATTTTTGACAGAAAGTTGGTTTTATAAGACGGATATTATTTATCTTCAAACATACCTTCAAAAAAATAAAAAATTAAAAAATTTTTTAAAACAAAAAACAAAAGAGCATGGTGAATAGCTCTTAAATAATTACCCAAGGATAGTAAGAAAGGTGTAGGATAAAGTTCTAATGAATCTTTACCTATACCAAACCGTAATAAAGGTTATTACAAAAACTAAATCCTTTTTCCCCTGGACAACTAAACATATTTATATAGTCCAGGCATGTGAAACTGGATTATATAAAAAAGCTAAGTCCCTTCTACCAAGAATACTTAGCTAATTTTTTTGTTTAAATTTTTAAACAAAAAAAATACCAATATCAGTATATTGGTATTTAAATAATTTAGATTATTTAACTTTCTCCATAAAATCTCCTGTAGAAGTATTTACAACTATTTCATCTCAAACTTCAATATTTCAAGGAACTCCTATTTTCAATCAAGTATCTGTAACTGCATCTTTCATATAATTTCATGATGAAGTTAAATCAACTTCTGCAATTTTTAATTTTACATAAGTAGGCAATATAATTCAAACAAATTTTCATTCATATTGTTGTATATCAATTGTACTTCATTCTACTAAGTAAAATTTCATATCTCCTATATCATCATCATTTAGTTCTATTTGTTCATAAGTTTCTTGATTCATAAATACAAACATTCAAGACGATTCATACAAAAATTCAAAAGTTGTTCTTTCTAAAATAACATCATTTAATTTATCCTCACCTGAAAAAACTCTATCAGTAGATCATCAATTTGATATATTTTTTAATCTCATTTTTATCGTTGTTGCTCATCTACCTGCTCTATGGAACTCCCATTTATTTACAAAGAATAAATCTCAATCTATATCAAGTACTGTACCTGGTTTTGCATCAAATGCTGTTTTCATAAGTGTTATTTAAAAAATAAATTATATATTTAGTCTAAAATTGGCCTCCTCATACCCTTTCTCAGTTATCTCATCAATCTTTCCAAAGTCATAATATTCATAACTACTTATATCTGGACTAAGTAAAATTATATCTTTTCATCTTGCTTTTGCAAGTTCTATACTTAAATCTTCATTTGTTCACATCAAAATAGTAATAGTTTTTTTCAATATTTGATAATTGTATCAAAAAAATCATTTTTTAAATTCAAAATTTCAAATTTTTCTTTTTGTTACTATTTCTTTTCACTTATCCCTAATAGCAGAAACTGCAATTATATCTTTTCATTCAAGATCTAATATTGGTAAATTTGCTTTTAATCAACCATCTATAAAATTATTTCAAAGATATTCAAATGAAGTAAATATCATTGGCAAACTGATACTTGCTCTCACAGCATCAACTATTCTTCACTTTAGAAAAACAATTTTATCTCAAGTATTTATATCTGTTGCAATTATTTTTAATTTAATTTTTGCATCTTCGATTTTTATTTCTCAGAAAATTTTTTCGAGTACTTTATAAACTTTATTTCCTGAAACAACTCATTTTTTTAAATCTAAATCAATCATTTTTAGGAAATTTATACTTTTTGCAATTTCTTTTATCTCATCAGTTGTCTTTCATATAGCAAAACATGCTCAAATAATTGCTCACATACTTGTTCAAGCAATTTCACTTATTTTAATATCATTTTCTTCTATATATTTCAAAACTCATATGTGACAAAGTCATCTTGCAGCTCATCAACCAAGAGCTAGGGAGTAGGATTTTTTCATAGGTATTTTATTTAATCATATTTTTTAAAATTTTATAATCAGTCTTCCCTGTTCCAAGAACTGGAATACTTTCCACAATTATATTTTCTGTAATTTTTACAAGATTACTAACTCATCTTTTTCTCAGGTAATCATTTACTTCTTCAATTTCTATCTTTTCAATAGAAAACAAAACTATTTTTGCATTTCCATCTTTTTCAAGAGCTTCAATTGCTATTCTCAATTCTTTATCACTACCATATTTTTCTAGCAATATATTTTCCACAAATGGAAGTGAAATCATCTCTCAAGCTATTTTTATAAATCTTTTAAGTCTACCAGTAATTGATAAAAATCAATCATTATCTACAAATCATAAATCTCAAGTTTTATAATACAATTTTCAATCAATTTCTTCAAAAGGACTTTCGAGTTTTTCATCTAGGTATCAGCTAAATATAGAACTTCAAGATACATAAATCATTCATTGAGATCAAATTGGAAGTTCTTTATAATAGATTCCTGCCTCCGCAGGAATGACAGAAGGTATTGTATTTATATCTATTATTTTATATTCCAAATTTGGGAGAATTTTTCAGACAGTTCATGGTTTACTTCAAACTATAGGATTTATAGAAACAACAGGACTACACTCAGTTATTCCATATCATTCCAAAATTACTCAATTTGGTGATAATTCTTTAAATCTTTCAAATACTTCTTTTGAACATTTTTCAGCTCAAACTACTGCATATTTTACATTTTTTAAATAATCTCAACTTGCAAGAGCCATTATCATTTTCAAGAAAGTTGGAGTAGAAGTGATGGCTGACACTTTTGTATGTTTAATTATTTCCAAAATAGTTTTTGCATCATTTGGATCTGGAGTATTTGCAACTCTTAAGGATGTAATAAGAGGCATAATAGAATTTATAGTGAATCAAAAACTATGAAATGGTGGAAGAAATCCTAGAAGTATATCATCAGATTTTAATTCAAAAATATTTAATGCTCATTTAATATTTTCTATCAAATTTGTATGTGTAAGTGGAACTGCTTTTGGTAAACTTTCAGATCATGAAGTAAAAAGTATAACTGCATTTTCTTGAAGTTTTGGAATTGGTAGATAAAAACTTTTTAAAAGTGCATAAATTTTTTCTGAAACTTTTCATCATTTAAGTAAATCTTCCAAAAATAGAAATCTTCAATTATTTTTATGTTCTTCTAAAAAATCATTTTTAACTCTATCATAAAAACTTGAAACTGTTATTATTTTATCAACTTTTGAAAATTTTACACAGTGATCAAATGCTTCTTTCCCTAGAGTCCAATTAAACATCACTGGGGTTTTTCCTGCTAAGTAAGTTGCAATTATAAGTAAACTAGCTCATGATACAGCAGGCATCATAATTCCTATATATTCTCAATCTATTTTTTTAATTCTTTTCGATATAAAATAAGCTTTTAAAATGAAATCTTTTTTTGTTTGAAGTCAAAGGATATTGTCCCAAATAAAAGTTTCATTTTTATTTTCCCTAAAGTTTTGTTTCTACAAATCAAGAATTGTTTTATATTTTCTATTATTAATTTTTTCAAACAAATTAGTTACAATTGCATTTTGTTTTCCCCACTCACACTCTTTCAACTTCTCATAACTTTTACTTTTTCAAACTGCCATTACATACAAATCTCAAACTGTTTTTAAATCAGTTATTGGAGGATTTGAAGCTCAAGGAAAATTTGCTTGAACAAATGATTTTATTTCAGCAGCATCTAGGCTATCGAAAAATAAATCTAAAATAAGTTTTGAATTATCATCTATTTTTGTTTTATCAATTCATTTAATAATTGATATTTTTTCATTAATCTTCACTTTTACATCTTCTGGGATCTGTGATAAATCATAATTATTAGTAATATTTAATTCTTTTTCCGAACCTGTAATAATACTCGGTTCTTTTTTATCTTTTACATCGTTATAGAAAAAATAATGTGGGATGTATCTTAATTCTTCTAGTGGTTCAACATTATAAAAATCTTCTAAAAATTTATTGAACTCATTAAGAGATTTTGTTTTATTTTCATTTATTTCTTTTGTGATATCAAAAATTTCTATATTTACATCTCTTTTTGGAACAAAAAATAGTAAATTAGCAAAAGTAAATTTTATGCTTTGAATATATGCTTTAATAAAAGTTGTTTCACCATTATCCCAAGCTTTTGACCAAATACTTCCCCAAAGTCATCTTTGTCTCAATCAAATAACTTTTGTATTTTCAGGCATATTATTTGCAATAAAATATGCTGATTGTTTTCACTTAATACTTTCAAAATTTTGTCTATAGATTTGACCAGATGGATAAATGAGTATATTTTTTCATTCTTTTAATCACTCTACAATTGAAGTAAATACTTTTTTTACATCTTCCGCTGATGCTCAAGCAGTCATTTCTCAAATAGGTACAGCTCAAACCAAATTCATAGCCTGTTTCAAAACTGGAAGTTTATAATATTTCTCAGAAGCAACAGGTGAAGCAATTATATATTTTCACAAAAAAGCTATAAGAATACGAGGATCAACCAAAGCGACATGATTTGGTAAAACCAAAATTGGTCAATTGTGTTTCAGATTTTCTACTCATTTTAGTGTTACTTTGTAACGGATAGAAAGGATTAGACGAACGATGAAAAGAATTAGTTTCATAAGTATTGGTTAAGAGTTATTTTATTTTTATTTGTTTTCTATAAAGTAAACCTCAAATTATCATCATAATAATTCAAAGTAATATCATCAAAATTCAATATCAAAGTTTTTCCAAAATAAAACTACTAGTAAACATCATAGAAAATAAGATCATACTAAAAACAAGTCAAAAAGTACTTGCTCAATACTCCTTTTTATCTTCATCTCAGATAGTTTTTAATAAAAATGAGTCTACCAGATTTGAACTAACTCAGAAAAATAATCAAAGTATTACTGCCAAAATTTTCATAGCAATAAATGTAGTAGCTAAAAATGAAAATGAAATTATAACAAATGAAAACAATACATTAAAAATAATAAAATATTTCCATCTATTTTTATTCATTTTAACTGAAAGTAGATTTCAGACTATTGCTCAAATAGCAGAATAAAAAAGAATAAAAGTAGCCACTGATGTCTCAATGTTAAAAGTCTTAGTACTATATTCAACTGAAGATTGTGCTACAATTGTAGAAACTGTCCATAGAAAAGAAGATGTAATTATTATAAAACTATAATTTTTCAATATATATTTTAAGTCCGGAATATATGCTTTTATTGCTTGTTTTAAACTTTCTTTTCTTTCAAAAAGATATTTTCACCAACCATGAGAAACAAGTGAAGTAAAACTAACTTTATCATAATCTAAATTAAATGAAGCAATTGAAGCAAATGCTAAAAGTCACATAATTACAAGATATCCTTCTTTTCATAATTTTTCAAATAATAAACTTCAAACAACAGATCAAATGATGATAAATACAACAAATGTAATTCAAACTAGTGCATTTACAAGTGTTTCTGGCAATCATGTTTTTTTGATTTCTATTGCTATAATTACACTTTTCACAACATTCCAAAGTCAGTATAAAAATCACAAAAGTGTTACAACTAAAGCAAATGAAAAACTATTTTCAAATCAAAAGAAGTATCATATACTTACAAAAAGTAATGATAAAACAGAAATTACAAACAGATAATATTTTTTCAAAAAAGTTGAAGCAAAAGCTCATCAAACCAAAAATGCAAATACTGATCAAAGACTTAGGTATCAAGCAACTTTTTGTAAATCCATATCTAAAGTAACTCAATTTACTCACCACATATAAAATTTAATAGTTGCAAAAAATGTTGCCCATACAGCAACCAAAATTATAAAAATAATAAATGTTTTAAATTTGTTCATAAAAAATAATTAATAAATACTTATCTTATTTTACTCGAAATCAACACAAACACTGTAAAAAACATCATCTTTTCTTCCAAAAAACACTTGCCTATTTTGTCATTTATAGTTTAGTGATAGAAATAATGTAAAATCTAATCAAGTAATAGTTTTTTTACTATCTTTTACTGATTTCAATATAATATTTTTCATATCATCTAAACTTCCAAAAATATATTTTATTACACTTTCTTTTGCAGTCCAAAGTATGAAAAAGTTTTCAAAGTTCTTTCATCAAAGTACAATATATTCTTCATCATCAAATTGATTTAAAACTGATATATCTCTTTCTTTGTATACTTCTATATCAATTCATATTTTTTTGTCACTAACTCAAACAAAAACTAAATCATCTTTATGTGATATAGTCCAAAAAAGCCAATTATCAAAAATAGGCTTTCAAGTTTTATCAATCTGTGGAAAATAGTTTTTAATTCAAAATTCTCTCTCAATTTCTTTTGAAATCAGATATCTAGCAACTAGAGATTCTTTTGAATTAAAATTATTTATGTAATTTTTTGGGAAATAGTTTAATGTATCTTGATATAATGAATCAATATTATTTTGTATTTGTAAGTTCATTTTAATTATTATAAAACATATTATAAGTTGAAAATGGATAAACCTTCCCTGGCTCAATTATAAAATTACATTCTCTTTTTATATTTGTAGAATCAAAATTATACATATCACTAAATTCCATAATAACTATTCTAAAAACATTTTTATAACTCATATATTCTGGGGCTATAAAATCTGGCCAACAACAAAAAAGTTTTCTTTTAATTCTATCCTTTAAGATATTTTCTCACATAGCAGTATCTAAACTTACTGTTTCTATAACTGTTTTTATAAAATCTCTATCTTGTTCAAATGCAACTGTTCATTTTTGATGAGTTATAACTTCTCTTGGGATTTTTCAAGTAACAGGAAGTATATTTATATTTCAATCTTTAATAGTTTTTATAGCATATCAAACACTTATTTTATGTGGATCACAAGGAAGTGGAATCATATCATCACTGGTAAATCAATTTTTATTTGTATCTATTACTTTTTGTCTTATTTCAGATAATGTTATCTTATAATCATTCTCTGAATCGTTTCTTCATACATCACTTATAGGTTGAAAAACTATTCATCTGACACAGTCTTCTCGAGTTGCAAAATTAATTAATTCTCAAATTTCTTCATCATTTACTCATCTTGAAACTACACAAACAAGTGTTGTAGAAATATCATATTTATTTAACATTGCTAAAGCTTTTTTTCTTGTTTGTAGCATATCTTGATTTCTTAGAATTTTTAGAGTTTCTTCTTTTAGAGAATCAAATTGTAAATACACTTCAAATCAAGGTCATAAATCTTTTAATGATGCAACAAAATTTTCATCATTTGCGATTTTAATTCCGTTTGTATTTAGCATTAGGTGTCTAACTGGTCATGATTTTAAATATTTCAAAATACCCAAAATTTCTGGATGAAGAGTTGGTTCTCATCATGTTACTTGTATGAGATCAGGTTTTGATTCAACTTTTAAAAGAGTTAAATGCATAATTTTTATATCAGCTAAACTTTTATAATTTCATTTTCAAGGTTCTGCTTTATGATAACAAATATTACATTTCATATTACATTCATCAGTTACATTAAAAAGAGCTAAGCAAGGATGATTTTGATGTTGAGGACAAACTCAACAATCCCAAGGGCATCAATGTTTTACTTCTGTCAAAGCAGTTTCTGGAAGATCAGGAAGTTTTAAGTAGTTTTCACACTTTTTATAATATTCAAGATCCGTTGATATTTTTACAAAAGTTTCTCCACAATCAGGACAAAATTTTCTCAAAAAAACTTCATTATCTTTTGAAACTATATGAGTATCAATGAGTTTTTTTGTTTTACAAAGATGACAAAAACTTTGTGTAGTAGATAGAAATATATCATAGTTTCTGTTGTATTGTGCCATAATTTTATTTATAAAATAATCACATTTTTCAATTTAATTTATTATAAATTAAATATAATGAAATTAATCAAGTTATAATCAAAAATATTCAAAAAAATTTATCTTTATAATAATTATCTTCAAATAATATTATTCATCAAAAGACTAATAATCAAACTCAAACAAAAAATAATGACAACCATCAAATAAATTTAAGAATTTTTCACAATAAATCTTTTATAGTTATTCAATTATTTATTATGTATAATATTAATCAAAATCAATATTTTAATATAAGATAAATTAAATAAAATCAAAAAATTACTATTGGATAAAACAGTAAATTTGATAATCTATAATATTCATATGAAGTCATATATATCAAAAAAGTTCATCAACATAAAACTCAAAAAATTCATAATAAAATAAATAAAACTAATAATATAATTAATAATATTTGTTTTGTGGTAAGTTTATTATTTTCCATAATTATATTTATTTAATTTATAAATTACATAAATTATCATCCCAATAGAAACTATTTGAATAGTATTTAATCCTATCCATAAGTGACTATAAGGCATAATAAATCAAGCTAAAAATCTGTATAAAAATACACAAGACAAAAAATAAAAAATCAATTTTTTATCCAGTATTCTTTTTTATATTTCAATCATATAATTAATAATACTCAAATAAATAATAACACAAGTATTTCATAAATTTGAGTTGGATGTCTAAATATTCCATCTCAATAATCATATCACCAAAATAGACTTGTTTCAATTCAGTGAGTATTATCTCTTAGTCATATATTAAAAGCTCAAATTCTTCATACTATAATTCAAACTATTAAGCTAGGAACAAAAACTACTCAAGTATTAAATTTTAAATTATATATTTTTTTAACTATTTCAGAAGCTATTACTCAACCTGCAATTGCTCATGCAATTGTTTTTGATAAAACAATTCAATCTCAAAAGTTTTCTTGAAAATATCCTGAAACATAATTATCAAAAGTTGAAACTAATATTGCAAAAAATATAGCTAAACCAAGTATTCATAAATAATAAAAAAGTTTTTGTTCAAAATTTGAAAAAATATTTGAATTTATATTGTGTTTAAAATAATATTTATAGCTTAAATATCAAGCTATTCATCCAGATAAATAACCTAAAAAATCACCTAATATTTTTATTTTATAATAATCAAAATCCATAAAACATAATTTATTATTAAACAACCTCAACACTACCCCCATCCTTCACAAATTTTTCTACAATTTCAACTATTTTATCATAGTCTCTTTTATTTAATTCTGATTTATAATTTGCTTTTATATAATCAAATGTTGTTTTTAATTCTCACTTCTCAAAAGTTGTTTTTCAAGATTGCTCTATAACTATTTTTCACATTTTTACTAAATTTTTTGCTCTAATTTTTATATTTTTTCAATCATTGAATTTAAAAATTATTGCAGTTTTTTCTCATAAATCTATCTTTTCCAAATCGGTATTTATAGTAGATGATTGAGATTTTTCAGGATTAACTATTGTAGAAGTTTCTTCACTCGCAAAATCATCGCTCAATTTTAAATTATTTTTTTTATATAAACTTGATATATAAATCATTATTGATCATACAAACATAAAAGCTACAATTCTTACAATTGCATTATCCGTTATATTCCAGATATCATACAATCACATTTTAACCAATGTAATAATAAGTAAATATAATCAAGCTGATCTGATATTTTTATTTAAATTAAATATTCAAATATGAACCGCAATCAAAGATAAAATTCACCAATAAATTGTTAATGAAAAATAATCATTTGTAAAATTAAATAAATAGATTGAAGAAATAATGAAAAAATAAATTCCTGAAATTATATTCATATATTTATACTTAATTTCAAAAAATCTTGATTGAAGATAAACAATAGATAATGATAAAATAGTAAAAATATAATTTAAATTATAATTATCAAAGAAATTAGTTGAAATTATGTGCACCAACAACAATCATACTAATAAAGCTTGAGAAAAATATGATAGAATTTTATCTTTAAATAAATCGTAAATAACTCAGATAAAAGTTGTAAAAAATAAAGTGAAAATCAAGAAATTTCAATAATCTTTAAAATCAAATATTGTAACGAGATTTACAAAAACTATAAAAATTCAAAAAATATGTAAAACTTTTGTAAATATTGCATCTTTTGAAGGCAATTTTATATTTAAAAACAATAATATTGAAATAATTCAAATAGAAACTAAATCAGAATAATTTAAAGATATTCAATTCAGACTTGCATCCATGTATTTTACAAGTCAGATTATAAAAAGAATAATTCAAGCCAAATAAATTTTTTCTTTATTTAATTTATTTGCAAAATAAAATAATATAGTTGATTCAAATAACCAAATTATAGAAATTACAAGTGGTAATTTAGAAAAAACTAAAGCAACTGAAATAGAGAATAAAGAAACAGCTATAGCTAAAAATGCATACAGTAAATTTAGGTTTGAATCATTTTTTATTTCTTCTTTATCCAACCTAGAAAAAATCAAAAATCATCAAATGAAATATAAAATAGCAAGTCATAAAAATGCAATACCTAAACTTACTCCTGGAAAATATTCATTTCAAAATCTAAATAAATTTCATCATACAAAAAGCACTCAAAGTATAATTCAAAAGATCAAATTTGTTGAATCATTTTTTATAAGATTTTTATTTACAAAAGGAAGTAAATAATTTGAAATTCAAAAAAGTGTAATTCAAATAATTGATAAAAATGAAAATTCTCATTTTACTTCAATTATTGATAACAATAAAACAATAGTTGAAAATGTTCATAATGTATATAAATAGCTCAAATCTTTTTTCGTAGACAAAAAATATGTAGTAAAAAAGTATATAAATGATGTAATAAAAATAGTTAAAAAACTTGCTTTATCTATTCAAAAATCTATATTTAAATGTAGATTTGCAAGAAATAAAAATACTCCCAAAATAACAAAAAATATATATTTAAAAATCGATGAAACTATACTTCAAATTCAAAATGCAAATACTAGTAAATATGCAAGTAAAAAAAGTGGAATCAAAATTATTCAAGTTCAAGAAGCTCATAAAAACAAGAAGAAAAGTACAAATAATAATGGTAAAAATATTAAATTTAATAGTCAAACTCAAATAGATGTAATTATAAAGAATGAATTAATTATTAATAATCAAAGAGTAGCAATTATAAACATTATCATTACTCATAAACCTGTAAGAGCATAACCTGAAAACATTATAAATGCTAAAAATATATATGTGATAATAAATGATAACATTATATTTTTTACCTGCTTATTTTTATAAAGTAGGAAAATTGATGCAAAATTAATTACATTAAATCAAATCATTTTTGATACAAAATATGAAGAATCGTTTCAAAAAGGTGCTATCAAAAAAAGTATATTTCATCAAATAAGAGTTGTATAAAATAATTGAATCGAAGTTAAATTATCTCATACTTTGTAAAAATAATTACTTAAAAATAATCATCAAATACTCAAAATCAAACTATATCAAACAAGCAAAAATGGAGTATTATAATTTTCTCAAATTATAAATGGAATTATATATGAAAATATAATAGAAAATAAAAGTAGATTTTTTGAACTGTAAACAAATGATGTAACTACAGAAAAAATAGTATTTAATATAAGTAAAATAAATGTAAGATAACTATCTAAAAATCAATTTCAAATAATAAATTTTCAACTTAAAATAACTATATAATTTATCAAGATTCAAGTTCAAATAAGTATAGTTCATTCTGTATCATATCATTTATTATGAACAAATACTCATACAAAATAAACTGTAAATCAAATTACAAATCATATAAGTATTTTTGCTACTGGTCAGACATAAGTATAAACTAAACTCATCAAAAATATAACTCAAAGTGCAAGTAAAATTCATCCTATTTTTGCCATAAGATTTTCAGCAAAAAAATCAGATAAAAATTTTGCAATTTTTGAAGGTTCTTCAAGTTTTTCTTCCCTTATTTCATTTATTGAATCATTTTTATTTTCTATTTTATCAATATTTCCTTGAAGTAATATATTATTGTTTTTTTCTTTTTCCAATCTAGTATAATAATCTTCATCATAAAAATCATCATCTATTTTTTTTACTCATACTATTTCTGATTTTGTTTCATTTAAAACTGATTCTAAAATTTCTTTTTTTTCATTTTCTTTAATTATATTTTCACTTATTTTTTTTGGAATTTTTACTCATGATAATTTGAGTTTTTCAATTATTTCATTTGATATATTTTCTTTGAATTTAGATAAACTATTTTCTATAAAAGTTTTATTAAATAAAACTTTTATTATAACAAATACTATTAATCAGAATAAAAATAAATCATCATCAACTAAAAAAATAATTAAAAAAGCCAAAATAGCTAAAATCCAAGATATACGATTAAAAATAGAATACATAAAAGAAAAAATTAAATAATAATTATTTAGAAACTTTGTTAATTTTTCATAGCATCATAAAAATTCACCCTAAAAATAATAAAACTATAAATACTATCAATCATATAAAAAATCATTTATTTGATTCTATAAATCTATCATCTTTTTCATCACAAATATCTCAGATAGAGTCATTATCAATATCTTTTTGATCTGGATTATAATCATACGGACAATTATCTTTTCAATTAATTATATTATCTCTATCTGTATCTTCACAAACATTTCCTATACCATTATTATCACTGTCTTTTTGATCATTATTTGCATCATTAATACAATTATCAAGATATCAAATAATTCAATCTTTATCACTATCTTCACACATATCTCAAACTCAATTTTTATCTAAATCTAACTGATCAAAATTCTTTATATTTATGCAATTATCACAGACATCTCAAACTAAATCTCTATCATTATCTTTTTGATCTGGATTATATACATTTACACAATTATCTTGACTATCAATTACAGAGTCTTTATCTCTATCATTATCTATTTTATATCTTTCAGTTTCTTCACATACATCTCAAATACCATTATCATTTTTATCTAATTGGTTTGGATTATATAATTTACAATTATCACAAGCATTTCAAATACCATCCCTATCATCATCTAATTGATCTGGATTATATATATTTATACAATTATCTTGACTATCAAAAATAGCATCTCCATCTTTATCAAACTCACAAACATCTCAGATTCAATTGTTATTTATATCTTTTTGATCTCTATTTGATATATATGGACAATTATCATTTTTTCAAACTAATCAATCTTTATCATCATCATCACAAAGATCTCAGATTCAATTTGTATTTGTATCTAACTGATTTGGATTATAGTCATTTTTACAGTTATCATCACTATCAGTAACTCAATCTAAATCCACATCATTTCATATATCAACTTGATAATCTATATTTTTTATTAAATTAACAGAAAAAATATCTAAACTAGAATTAAATACATAAGATTTAACCGATTTAAAATTTTTTGATTGGTAATCTCTCAAATCATCATAATCTTTTCAATTTGAACAAAAAAAGTTTGAAAATAATTTTATTTTTCAGTTTGTGTCAGATTTAACTAAATAAATATAATTATTTTTTTTGAAGTCTAATTCTCTGATTTTAATATTTTCAATAATCCTATCTCTATTATAAGAAAAAAAACTTAACTTTAAATATCTAAAAGAAAATGTATCTAAATTATATAAAGAAACTTTTTTATAACTTATATTATCATCTGAAATAAATATATTATAAGTATAATTTATAGAATCAATAAGTATTTTAGGTGAAATTCAAGGTCAAACACTTTTTCAAAAATCAAGTATCAAATCATTACTATTTTCTCAAAGTGTTTTTGTAAAATATGTATCATACTTTCAATCTTTTAAATACAATAACTCGTTTTGTTTAATATCAACTAAATAATCCAATTTATCCACTGAACTTTTATAAAGTTTAAGATAAATATCATTATTTTCAGTTTTGGCATAATCTATATTTCTATCAATATTCAATAAAAAAATCTTATTTTGAGGAACTTCCAAAGTTCATAAATACTCAAAACAAGACTCATTAAGTGCAAAAGTTGAAAAATAAAAAAATGTAAAAAATATACTTAAAAATAAACGAAATGATTTCATGAAAATTAATTTTATAAAATAATTTAAAATATTTTATTTTTTTCTTTTAAAAAAGCCAAGTAAATTATATTTTTTCACTTGACTAAATTATGTCTACTTTTTTAAATATTCAGGAATTTCATAATTTTCAAATTCAGTTAATAATTTTCTTCCATAAATAGTTCTAGATACAACCTCTGCAGCACATTTTGCTCACATAAGTGCATTGTGTGGATTTGGTTCTCATCATGGAACTCAAACAAAACTTAGAGATTCATCTAGATTAATTTTATACTTACCTTTTTCTATCAAAATCTTTTTTCAAAGTTCAAGATGTTTTGTAAAAACTATTGTATGTGTATCCAAACTTCTATGTCAAAGTGAATATTCAAGTCATGCTTTTTTGTAACTTTCAACCAAAAAATCTATATCACTTTTTGGATTTTGTCATATTAATATCTGAGGATAAGAACATGTTTTTAACCAAGCATCAAATTTTTTTATAAGTTGTTCTAAACTAAGTTTATTTGGGTCTTTTATTTCCTGAACTGAAAATCAATTTATTTTCAATGCTTCTTCTTCCCAAGTTGCTCACTCCCATATCCTACACTCAGCATAAAATTGATTAGTAGGATTATAAAAATCAACTGCTCCTAAACTGACAAGTGAATGTTTTTTATGATCAAGTCAAGTAAATTCTCAATCAATTGAAATCATTTTAAAAGTATTAAGTATTAAGTACTAAGTATTAAGATAATTGAAAAAGGGAAAAATGCAAAAAATAAAAACTTACATTTGTAAGCTTTTATTTTTAATCGTTCCAAAAAGTTTCTTTTTCTTTCAATGTTGGATCTAAAATTACTTCTACTCAGTCTCTTACTCTATTTATCTCTGATTCAGACACAGATAACTCTCAAGAATAACTCCTTAACTCCCAAGGTTTTAAAGATTTTGAAAAACTTTTTCAAGGAAAACTATTTGAATTTCATAAATTCATAGTTGAAAAATTAAAAAATAAATAATATTAATTAAAAGAAATAAATTCTGGTATATGATTTGTCATATATCATGATATTATTGTTACTATTGTTTTTAACTCGCTTGGAGTTAATTTATTTGTTCTTAAATATGTAAATCTATTTTCATATTCAAGAAGATATACTAATATATGGTTATATCATGATTTTAAAAATTTCTCTACTTCTAAATCATCTACTTTATATATTTCTGGCAATCAAAGGATTTTTCATACTTCATTTAGTGACTTTAATCTAACATCATTATTTGCTTTATCTAAATTTCATAATAAAAATCTAATCCTTTTTATATCCTCTAAATCAAGTACTCACTCTGGTAAATCAAGTAAATTTCAAACTTGTATCTTTGAATCATCTACTCTACTTATGGTATGTGGTGAAGTTAATCAACTTGTTCATTCATATCAAAATTCTGGTACATCTCTTAACCATCATTTACTATCACTTGGAATATTTTTTTCCACACTTGATCCCCATCAACCTTCTGGTACTGGCATAATTTTATTGATTAAAAAAATAAACTCATCATAATTTAACGAGTTTATTTAATATGTCAATAAGATTTTTAAATTTCTATTTCACATACCTTTTATAATAAAAAGTATAATAAATTGATGGAATTATAAAAAGAGTCATAAATGATCAGGCTACTAGTCAAAATACGATTGTAAATCAAAGTCCAGCCCAAAACTCATCTTGCAGTGCAAGAGGAAGTATTCATATAACTGTTGTAAGTGTAGTTACTATAATTGGCTGAAGTCTATTTTTTCAAGCCATAAGTATACTTTCAAGCAAATCATTTTCAGATAACTGAGTCTCTCAATGTTCCATAAATCTAGATATATTATTATTTATTGTACTGATAAGTATTATAGCATCATTTACAACAACTCAAGTCAATGCTATAAATCAAATAGCAAATGGCATACTATAAGGATTTCATGTAACAAATAATCAAATATTTACTCAAAGTAAAGCTAAAACTACAGTATACAAAATCATCAATGATTGAGAGTAAGACCCAAATTGCAAAACTAAAATAGCAAAAATCAAAAACACTGCAATTACAAATGATTTAACAGTTGACATAATCAAATCTGCATTTTCTGCATTTTCTCATCACTCTATATATGAAACTCAATCTGGAAAATTGTATTTTGATGCAAATGAAACAAGTTTTGGTTGAATTGAAGTTGGTAAATATCAAGTTTCTAAATCTGAATTTACAGAAATAGTTATGTTTCAATCTTCTCTATTTATAGATGATAAAGCAGGTTCAAAAATATATGTAGCTACATCTCAAACTCTTATTTTTCAAACTCTAGTATTTATAAGTAAATTTGATATATCAACAGGAGAAAGTGATTTATCAAAATCAGAAATTTTTAAAATTATATCATTATCATACTCTCATTTTATCGTTCAAGATTTTATTCAATTAGTATAAAAATAAACTTCTCAAAGTATATCATTTGGGGTTAATCATAGAAAGCTTAACTTTTCTTTATCAAATCTAAATATAAACTGCCCTGGATTATCACTTGAAGACATTCAAACATTTTTTGTTCAAGGAATAGTTTTTAAATAATTTTCAAATTCCTTAGCAACATCTCTTAATATTCATATTTTTTTATTGTCATCAACTATCAACTTTATTCATACTGGACTTGTTGTTGGTGGTCATCATTTAAGAGCTTCAACAGAAACTTTTAAACCTATTGATTCAAAATATTTCAAATCTTTTGTTATCATTTTTTCTATTTCAAATACAGATTTTTTTCAATCTCTTTGCCTTTCTTTTGCATCAGTCAATTCTATAGATAAATTTATTTTATTTCATGATATACTTGTATAAAAAACTTTCATCTCCTCATATTTACTCAAAAACTCATCTATTTTTGATAAATGTCATTTTAATGAGTCTTTATCAGTTCAAGTTTTTGCTTCTATAGTAATATCTATTGCTCATTCATCAGTTGTTGGAAATAAAGTAAATCCAATTTTTGGAGATAAAAAAATAAAAGTAAGTATAAGTAGAATCGTAGGTAAAAATATAGAAATTATTCTTAATTTTTTATGTACCATATACCACTTCAATGTATTATAATACCATTTTCTAAGTTTTGATAGTAAAGATAAACGGATTCATTCTGTTTCTAAATTTACTTCTTTCTTTCAAAGTCTCTCAAAAATCAGTAATTCTTTTTCTTCATCACTAAGTCTTTTTTCATAGTCTTCATCTATATGAAATATACGAGATCTTTTAGCTAATTTTGTAAAAAATGGTGATGATAATGTAAGAGATAAAATCAATGCTGCAAGTAATACACAAAAAACAGTTATTGGAATATAAGCTAAAAATTTTCAAATCAATCAAGGAAGAAAAATCATAGGTATAAAAGCCACTAATGTAGTTGCTGTTCAAGATATAAGTGGAGATTTTAAATCTCTGATAGCTAAAAGTACAGCTGATTCCCTACCATATCAAAGTTTTTGTCTTTCATCAGCTCATTCTATAATTACAATTATAGTATCAATTGCAATTCAAAGACTTAATACCAAAGAAAAATTTGTCAAAAAATTCATTGAAAGTCAAAGCATATCAATAACCATAAATGTTATTAGAAAAGCTAGTGGCAAAAGAATTGAAGTAATTATTGATTCTCTTATTCAAACAAAAAAAGTAATTATCAAAAAAACTAATACTAGTGTAGTCAATCAACTTTTTCATAAATCTTTATAATCTTGTTTAATTATCTCTGATAAATCATTTGAATATTTTATTTTTAATCACTCAAATTCTGGATTTCACTTTAGTAAATTTTCAAGTAATTCTTTTGCATCTTTTGAAACCTTAAAAATACTATCTCAAGCTTTCTTATTAAATGATAAAGATACATAGTTATATCAAGAATCTTTGTAAAATCATAAATTATTTATACTTTTTCATGGAAATTCTTTTTTAAATTCAGCAATATCTTTAAGTAATAATTTTGAGTATCAATTATCTTTTATTATAACATTTTCTAATTCTTCCAATTTACTAAACTCACCTTCAAATCTGAAATCATAATTTAAGTCTCAAATAGTATAATTTCAAATTGGCATATTTTTATTGTATGCTTTTATTTTTGAGGATATTTCATTTATACTAAGTCCAAGTAATTCCATTTTTTCTTTTGAAATAAGTACTTTTATTTCATAATTATTTTCACTTGAACTTCAAATTCACATTCTTCTATCTATACTAGATCATATATCTATAGATACAATTCATTTTTTTCATGCTAATTGTTTTTCTATTTTTTGAGCTAGTGTATTTATAGTAAAATCATCAAACTTATTTTTATCTCAATATATAAGTGCTTGAAACATTAACTCATTCATTGTACTTATTTCCTTTACTATTGGATCTAGTGCATCGTCAGGTAAATCAAGACTATCAATAGCATCTTTTATATCTACCAAAGCTATTCTCGTATCTACTCAGTTAAATAATTCTACTGTAGTTTGAGATATTCATACACCTGAAACTTGTGTTACTTTTTTGATTCAGTCAATATCTTTTATGGCATTATCAACTTTTTCTGAAATAAGATTGTCTATATCTGTTGGACTAACTCATGTATATGGAACTGAAATAAGAATCATTCAAAATTTTATATCTGGACTTGATTCTTTCGGAATAGTATAAGCTGAAAATATTCAAGTAAACAAAAGCAAGAAAAAAACCAAAAAAGATAATTTATAGTTTCTTGTCCAAAATCAAAAAAATCATTTTTTTAAATCTAGCATATTTTATTATTGTTTTATCTTTAAATTAAATTTATTTGCATCAAAATTTGTTATATCTGTAAGTATTACATTTGTATTATCATAGATAATTCAAGTTCAAGTAATTACTTCAACAAAATTTCAATATACATTTCATAATTTTATATTAACAGTATCAATATCATTTCAGTTTTTCAAAATTTTTATATTTCATGCATTATTTGATCAAATTTCAACTGCATTTATAGGTAATAATGGATACTTCGTTGATATATCAATAAATAAATCTACAATTCATCAAATCAAATTAATATTTTCATCAAATATAACATTTGCTTTATAATTTAGATTTGTATCTGCTACAGAAGAAATAGAATAAATTTTTCAAATAAAAGTTTTTTCTCAAATACTCATTTTTACTTCAGTTCAAACTTCTACATATTGCAATTCTTTATCTTTAAAAGATATTTCAACTTCTGAGTTGTTTGTTCAAATCATAGTTAAAAGTAGAGTTCAATTATTTACATCAACTCATAAATCTATATTTATATCAGAAATCACTCATGATACAGGGGCTTTTATAGACAATTTACTGTACTCCTTTCTAGCCGATTCTAGAGCTATTTCAGATTCCCTAATAATATTTTCTAGTCACATAAGTGTTAAATTTCTTGACTCAATAGAATTTGATAAATTATTTTCTATCTGTTTCAACTGAAGTTCTAAACTATTTAATGTATCATTTGTAGAAATTTTAATTTTATCAAGATTATTCTTTGTTTGTGTAGATGATAAATCATAGTTTTTAAGCAATATATCTTTTTCTTTATTCAAGATTTCCAATTGTTTTGATAAAGATGATTCATTATTTTTGTATGTATTCAAAAATGTATTTACAGAATTTTTAAAAGAAACAAAAATAGAATTATTTGAAGAATAAAGAGATTGATAAGTGTTAATTGTAGTTGCATATGCATCAATTTGTGATTGAGATAATTGTCATATACTTATTACAGAATTTTGAATAGTTTTTTCTAACTCATCTAAGTAAATAGATATTTTTTCATATCAATTATTAACTATTTCTATTGAATCTTTTATAGACTGATCATCAGAAAATACTAAATCAATTTTTTCTATATTATTTGTTTTATATGAAACTAGATCATTCAATAAAGTTTTTGAATTTGATTTTTGCATAAGATCTTTTGCTCATAAAAAATCCTTAAAAATCTTAACACTATCCTCATATTTTCAAGTTATATCAAAAAGTTTATCACCAAAAACAACTAAATCTTCTATAAATATTTTTTGATTATTAACTTCCTTAACTAAACTTTTTTTAAAAGTATTTATATTTTCTAGATTAGACTTCTTCATATTATCTAAATCTAGCTCAAATTTAGAAATAGAATTATTTAGTTTATCTAGTTCCAAAGATGACTTAGTATCTATTTGACTATAATCTAGGTTAGATAAACTATCCTCAACCTGAATAATATCAATTGAAGAATTAAGTCTTGCTGTCTCCAAACTTGATTTAATTTTTTCTAATGCTATTTCATTATCAAAAATCTGTTTATCCAAAGAGAGTTTTGTTGAATCATAATTGATTTTTGCTTTTTCAAGTCAATTAATAGCTCTATCAAGGTTTATAGAATAATTTGCAATATTGTCAGATAAAACAATTAATGTTTGTCATTCTATAACCTTTTGTCATTCTTTTACATATATTTTTGAAACTCTTCAATTTGCTTGAGATGTTAATTTAATATCTTGACTTCACTCAAGTTTTCCTACTTTTTTTATTGTTGTTTTATTTTCAAAAGTTTGAAAAGGTAAAGCACTTATAAAAAAATCAGTTTTTCAATTTTTTTCTACAATTTCTTCAGTTTTCCCACAAGAAGATAGTATTAGCAATAAAATTAAAGTTATTGAAATTATTTTTTTCATAGATTAGAGGTTATAGATTAGAATTAACTTTACAGAAAATATATTTAGCATTGAATACAATAATTATTAACTATTCATTACTCATTATTCATTTTTATATATTCCATAAGTTCACTTATATCTTGATTTCTTACAAGTCCTATAAATTTATCATTTTTGAGAAGTATAGTCATACTATCCCCAGGATTTAATCATAATTTATCTCTTATGTCTTTTGGTATTACTATCTGTCCTTTAGGTCAAATAGTTGTAGTCCCATATAATTTCATTTCTGACACATCACAATTTTTCATTCTTGTATAATTAGTTAGAAAAGTAAGAAAAGTTATACTTGGAGTATATATCTATTTTATTATTTTTCAAAAGTTTGCAAAATTATCTATTGACTTTTATGGTTTTATTTTTATATTATATATATTATTCATAATAAAATATTTGATATGACATACAATTTAAGTTTTAATCCGCTTATTGAAAGTGATACTTTTGATAATACAGAATCTAGAAGATCTTTTGAAGAATCTCACTATACAGCAAAAAAGTTATATTTGACTGAAGTTCAGTGACTAGCAAATAAAATGAACATTGAAAGAATTTTAGAAAATGATCACCCAAGAGCACAAGCTTTATATGATTGGATTATAAGTGATGATAAAATAACAGAATGGTATTTAAAAAATAACGATAAAATAAGACTAGTTCCAGGTTGAATTGAAATACTTTGAGATATTTACGATTTAGAAGATACAATAGAAAATAAAGTAATCTATTATGGTTTATTTACAATGAATTATGCTGAAAAATTGCATCTGACTGATGAAAATCAGTACCAGACTTTTCAAAAGTACTAGAAATTTTACCTAGTTTTCCAAAAGATTGTTGGGTAAATTTTTTCAACTATGTTATGAAAATGAAATGATATTACTTATCAAGCTGAGAATATTCAGTATGTTCTAAATCATATTCTGACTGAAGAGGTATTGCTTTTTGAGGTGTTAAAGATGTAGAAAATGGTATTTGATGAAAATTAAGATTAGTAAGATTAAAATAATTTTAAATTAATAAAAAACTATTTTCAAACAAAAATTGAAAATAGTTTTTTTATTTTTTAGTATACAAAAAATTTGATTTTTACACAAATAGTATACAATTAAAATAATATAAATTAATTTTAAAAATATGCTATCAAAAGATGCAATGGAAGATTTAAAAAAAGATTATACTTTTGAAGAAATTCAAAAAATAAGTATTAGTTTGAGAAAAGTTAGAGAATGAAAAGTTTTATCAAAAAAACAAGTCAAAAATTTTATTGATAACGATCTATTTTCTAAATATTCAATTAATGTTTAATGTTTTTTATTCTGAAGATTCACTTATAGATTTAAAAGAAATTGCTGATTTTATATCACAAGATAACCCATTTTATGCAAACAAAGTAATTGATATTATTTATGACAGCATTGAAAAATTAGAAATCTTTCCATTATTATGAAAAGAGAGAAAAGAAAATTTGAGAGAAATAATTGACCCTAAATACTGATTTAGAATAATTTATGAGTTAAATACAGAAAGTAAAATAATTAACATAATCTCAATTTTTAAATATAAAAATAACTGGTAAAAATTTTCTTAAAAAACTATTTTCAACTAAAAATTGAAAATAGTTTTTTTATTTTTATAATCATTAAGAATTAACATTATTTATAGATTCCTGCCTTCGCAGGAATGACGAATATATATATTTTTAAAATATTTAACTTTGCCATGACTGATAAAATCCAAATAATAGATGAAATAATAAATCTAGCTTTAGAAAGAAAAATTACTACTAAAGAAGATTTTCATAAAACCCAAAATGAAGTTTATAAAAAGTACAAACTCCCTGAAGCTATCCAATCAGTAGAAATACTTGAAAGATATAATGAACTTGTTAAAAATTGAAGTGTAGTTGATAGTTCATATTTTAGAAAAGTTCTTAGAAAAAGATGAGTTAGAAGCTTATCTGGAGTAACTGTTATTTCCCTTCTTACAGAGTTTTTTGGTTGTCCTTGAAAGTGTATTTATTGTCCAACTTTTGAATGACTTCCAAAATCATACATACCAAATGAACCAGCAGTACAAAGAGCAAAGCTTAATTTATTTAATCCGATTAAACAAATTCACAATAGACTTAGAGCACTTGAAATCACAGGTCACAAAATAGAAAAAAATGATGTAAGAATCATAGGTTGAACATGGAGTTTTTATCCTAAAGCATATCAAGAAAGTTTCATCAAGTGAATTTATGATGCTTTCAATACATATGATGAGATGAAAGAACATATAGAAGAAACAAATACTTCAAATGATAAATTTGCAAGTTTTAAGATGAAAGAATGATATAAATTGAAATTATCAGAAAATCTTGAAGAAGCAAAAAAAATAAATGAAACTGCAAGATGTAGAGTTATATGAATTGCAATTGAAACTCGTCCAGATTGGATAAATCCAGAAGAAATTGCAAGGCTTAGAAAATACTGAATAACAAGAGTTGAAATAGGTTACCAAACTACAATTGATGAAATAAATATATTAAATAAAAGATGACATACAAACAAAGAAAGTATAGAAGCTACTAAACTTTTAAAAGATGCTTGATTTAAAGTAGTTGCTCACATGATGCCAAATTTACTTGGAAGTAATCCAGAACTAGATAAAAAAGCTATGAAAGAAGTTTGGGATAATCCAGATTTCAGGCCTGATGAGATAAAAATCTATCCAATGGTAGTTACTGATAAAGCAGAACTTACAAAAATCTGGAGAGAATGATGATTTAAAGCATATGATGATGAAACTTTGATAAATTTGATGTCAGATTTAGAAGAAATGATTCCAGAATATGTTCGTATTAATAGAACTTATAGAGATATTCCAGCTTCTGAGATACTTCATTGATCTACTCTAAGTAATCTAAGACAAATAGTTGAAGAAAAATTAGCTAAAAAATGAATTAATTTACTTGATATAAGACATAGAGAAATAAAAGCAAAACTAAATAATCCAGAAAATACAGTTTTGCATACATATTCATACGAAGCAAGTGAATGAACTGAATATTTTTTAACTTTTGAAGACCCAAAAGATAGAACAATTTTTTCTCTTTTGAGATTAAGATTACCTTGAAAAAATAATGAAATTATTGAAGTATTACCAGAATTAAAATGATCTGCATTAATTCGTGAAATTCATACTTTTTGAGATCAATTATCTATATGAGAAGCATGAAGTACTTTCGGGCAACATATAGGTTTCTGAAAAAAACTTATTACAGAAGCAGAGGAAATCGCTAAAAAAAATCATTACAAAAAAATGGCAGTTATAGCATGAGTTGGGGTAAGAGAATATTACAAAAAAAGATGATATATTTTTGAAGGAGAATATATGGTTAAGGAATTATAATTTTATTAAAAAAATTAGACTTAAAAAATATTTTTTATATAATCCGTAAATCACAAAAAAATATTTTTTAAAAACAAAAATATGAAAAGATTAGCAAGATGTATACTAAAAAATAAAGATTGAAAAATTATGTTAGTTAGACATAAATGAAAAAATATTTGGACAATGCCAGGCTGACATATAGAAGATAAAGAAAATATTTATGATGCTATAAAAAGAGAAATAAAAGAAGAACTATGAATTGATATAAAAATACTTTGAAAAAAACTTTGATTAGAAGTTGATAATGTTAAAGAAATGCCTCTTCCGATATCTATATACAAAATAGATTATATAAATAAAAAAGGTAAAAAAGAAAAAAGACTAGAATATATATTTCTAGCCAAAATTAAAAGTGATATCATAAAAACTCAAATAGAGGAAATCGAAGAATATAAATGGTTTGAAAGTTGTGAAATTGAAAGTCTAGAAAATACTTTTGAACAAATAAAGTGACTAATTAAAATAATTTAATGAATATTATTTACAGATGAATATAAATTTATTATTTCATCAACCTCTAAATTGTAAAACATAAACAGGTTGTGTAGAAAGTACTTATGAATAAAATTACTCGGAA
>DYHI01000036.1 GCA_020724225.1 Candidatus Altimarinus sp.
AGTAAATAACTATATAAACAATAATGTATGATGAATCTGATGATGAGCAATAATACAAAATCAAACTATCCTTCCTTCAAATGTCTCAATTGCTTGCAATAATTGAGAGAATCAGAGTAATTGAATTTGTATTGATCCATACTGGAATAATGTAGTTTTATTATCACATATGGATTGAGAAAATTGAGATAATATATTTATTGATGAAAAAGGTAAAATATTAACTCATTTGTGAGATTTAAAGACAGTAACCAGTACTAGTAAGTTTTGAGTTTCTAGTTCATATTTTGATTGAAATTTAGATTATTTAAGATTGAATTGAGAATCTGATTTTACATTTCAATGAGATTTTACTATAGAAATGCGGGTAAAAATTTTAAATTATTCAAATTTATGATATTTGTATGATTCAAGACCATTAAATACTAATGGTAATTACATATCTTTATATATAGATTGAAGTGGTAAAGTTTGATTTTTTGATAATTCAACTAGTAGAATTTTATGAACAAATTCACTTTCATTATGAGAACGGCATCATATAGCATTATCTCGTAATAATAATGTTATAAAATTATTTGTTAATTGATTGCAAGAATGAGTAAATTATACATCTTCTATAAATTATCAAAATTGAGTTAATCGTCCTATTATATGAATTGATTCTTTTACAACAAATACACAAGCTTTTAGTTGATATATAGACGAGATTCGTGTAACAAAATGATATTCAAGATATGAATCTGATTTTACTATACCTACTCAAAAATTTGCTTGATCTTGAGATATTTGTACATGAAGTTGTGCTAATGATAAATACTGGAATTATGTTCAATTATTAATGCATATGAATTGAGATAATGCTTCCACAATATTTATAGATGAAAAGTGATCTAATATAACAAGGTTATGAACAGTTAATCAGTTATCCACAAGTGTTTATAAATTTTGATGATCAAGTTTGAGTTCAACAAATGTTTGAAACAATGTTTTAGTTGTACCACATAAAGATTGATTAAATTTTTGAAATTATAATTTTACTATAGAATGATGGATTTACCCAACCTCAAATTCAGTTTGATGAATTTATTCTAAAAGATTAAATTCATCAAATGAACATAGCTGAATCGTTATCCAAATGGAATCTTGAGTGGTATGACCAAAGATTAGATTAATGTTATCTGTATCTAACTCTACATGGAATCTTTCATTTTTGTCTAATACTGAATTACAGTTAAATCAATGGCATCATTTTGCAATAGTTAGAAATATAAATGAATTTTCTATATATATAAATTGACAAAAAGAAATAGCAAGTTCAAATTTTTCATCTACTTTATATTCTAACACTAGAGATGTAGCAATTTTAGGTTCAAGTTTATGAAATGATTGAACTTGGATGAATTATCAATGATTTAATTGATATATAGATGACTTTAGAGTAACAAAGTGAATTGCAAGATATAAGGTTAATTTTACTCCTGCAACACAAGAGTTTTAACAAATTATTTATGTAAAAGAGAGATAAAGCAATTTCATCTCTCTTTTTTTTAAATTAACTTATTTTACTTTTATCTTTTTCTACTGGATCATATCATCATTTATTCCATGGCATACATCTGAGTATTCTTCAAAGTCACTTAAAACCTCAAACAATTAGTCATTTTTTTTCAATTGCTTCTTTTGTGTACTCGCTACAACTTGGAATATGTTTACAATAAGGAGGTTTATTCATAGCTTTTGCCCGGATGGAATGGTCAGGTGAAATATATTTTTGATATAATTCTATTAATTCTATTGTGATTTTTTTCATAATATTATATTAAAGAAAAAAAAGAACCAATTGCTTGGTTCTTACTTTTTTACAAATTCTACAACTTTTCAAAATACTTCTGGATTAGTAATTGCAAGGTTAGATAAAACTTTTCTATTTAGTTTTACATTTGCTTTATAAAGCATATTTATGAAAACTGAATATGATAATCCTAATTCTCTAACTGCATTATTAATTCTTATTGTCCATAATTGTCTGAAATCTCTTTTTTTAAGTCTTCTACTTTTGTATGCATTTGTACCAGCTTTCATTAAAGCATTTTTTGCTCTAGAGAAAACATTACCATTCATATGTCTAAAACCTTTTGTTTTAGATATAAGTTCTTTATGTCTTTTATGAGTTGCAAGACCTCTTTTTACTCTTACCATCTTTGAAATGTTAAATTATAAATTTTTATATTATCACAATATTAAGCAAAAGGTAATTGTGCTTTGATTTTTTTAGTTTCAGTAGCTGAAACAACTAATCCATATTTATTTCTTCCTTTAGCTTTTTTACTTTTATTTGACAAAAGGTGTTTTTTAAAAGATTGAGCTACTTTGAATTTTCAAGATCAAGTAACTTTTACTCTTTTTTTAACTCAACTTCTAGTTTTTAACATAATATTTTTGTTAAATTATAATTATTTAATAGTCTTTAAGCTTACCGAAATTGTATTTCAAGTATGCATAATATCTTTTTCAACTTTATATATATCTTCTAAACTTTTTACGAAATTAGCCATTTTTGTTTTAGCTAAGTCAGAATATTGATTTTCTCTTCATCTCATCATAAGTGAAACTTTTAAAGGATTTCAGTCCTCTGCAAATCCATGAGCTTGTTTTTTCTTTATATCCAAGTCATGATCACTTATGTTAAATGTAATTCTTATCGTTTTTAATTCAGGAGTCTTAGATTTTTGTTTATTTTTTTGGTCTTGTTTTTTTAATTTGTATAAGTATTTTCCATAATCAAGCATTTTTACTATAACTATATCATCTTTTCTTCAAATTTCCATCAAATCTAGTCATAAATCACTAGCTTTCTCACGGGCTTCTTTGAGAGGCATAGTTCATAAATTTTCTCAATCATCTGTAATTACTTGTACATTTCTAGCTCTAATTTCCTCATTTAGAGGTCTTTTTGCTTCTTTCATTAAAAAATTTAATAGATAAATTATTTACTGCTTAATGCTAATGTTTTTAACATTTTGTTATATCTAGATTTTCTTCTAGATGCAGTATTTTCATTCATTATATATTTTTTAGCTAGTTTATCAAGTATAGATTGAAGTCAAGCTTTTGTAGTTTTTCCATCTTTTTTTTCATTGAAAAATACTTTCTTTGCAGATTCTAAATCTCAAGCTTTTATAGCTTTTTCAAAAGCAACTCTAGATTCTCTGTAAATAGCTTTAAAATAATCATTTCTTGATTTTCTTTTTAAACTTTGTCTACTAGCTTTTTTTGCTGATTGTGTTATAGGCATCTTGTTAATTTTTACAAACTAAAAAACGGGGCTTTTTAAAAGTGAACAGATTATATAATTAATTTAAAAATAGTCAAAAGAAAATTTAAAAAAGTTTTTCTTTTAAAAGATTTGAAAAAGCATATATTATTAATAGTATTGTAAAAATAATTTTAATCAAATTTTTATGTTTAAATTCGAAATAATTTCTCCTTCAAGGGTTAATTATGATTTAAAAATAATTGAAAGAATATTTAAAATAATTGATATAGAAGTAAAGAAAATACAAAAGTGAGTTTTGAATATAGTTTTTGTTTCGCAGGAAGAAATTAAAGAATTAAATATGAATTATAGAAAAAAAGATTATTCTACAGATGTTCTAAGTTTTCATTATTTTGATGATTTTTCAAATCTAAAAGATGAAGAAATAGCTTGAGAACTTATTTTTTGCGAAGAAAAAATTTTTATGCAAGCAGAAGAGTATTGATTATGAGAGGAAAAAGAATTTTATAAATTACTTATTCGTTCTATATTACATATACTTTGATTTGATCATGAGGATGATAGTGATTACAAAATAATGAGTGATTATGAAAATATAATTTGGTGAAAAATATTTGAAAATTAAAAAATTGAAAATAAATTATATTTGAATAAAATAATTAAAGTTTTTAGTTTTTTGATTATAGTTTAGAGAGTTGTATATTAGTTTAATCTTTAATCTCTACTCTACAACCTCTAATCTAAAATCTCTAATCTCTAATCTAAAATCTCTAATCTATAATCTAATATATGCAATATAAAATTCCTGTACAAATAGAAAATGAAGATCCAATTATGCTTTGACTTAGTTTAAGGCAATTAAGTATAATTATGATTTGAGGATGAATTGCTTATTCTATATTTAAAAAACTAGTTTGAAGTTGAGTCCCATGAGAGGTTGCTTTGATTCCAACTATTTTAATTGTAATTATTACATTGTTTATAGCCTTGTTTAAAAATTCTGAGATGACATTTATTCCTTTTATTTTATCTTTTATTAGGTTTAAAATAAATTTATCAGAAAGGATATGGAGAGCATGAGTTGATAGTTTTCATCCATTAGATATTTGATTTCTATCAGAATCTGAAGCTCCAAAAAAAGAATCTGTAGATTTTCAATCAAAAATGGATAAAATAAAAGAACTTGATGAAAAACTTAAGAAAATTTAATTTTAAAAAATGATAAATTTTGTAATTTGTAATTTTTAATTCGTAATTGATTAATTGATGCCAGTAAAATCAAAAAATACACAAACAAGTGATTCATCTACTCAAAGATATTTACCCTTTTCTCAAATAAGAGAAAATGTTATGCTTATGAAAGATGATTCTGGTAGAGTTGTTTTAGAATGCTCAACAATAAATTTTTTGTTGAAAAGTATGGATGAACAAAATGCTATAATAATGAGTTTTCAAAGATTTTTAAATTCTCTAGATTTTCCTGTACAAATTTTGGTTAGATCTAAAAAACTAGATATTGATTGATATCTAAAAAAATTAAATGAAATTGCAATAAAACAACAAAATCCGCTTTTGCAAAATCAAACTTATGAGTATATAGAATATCTAAAAAAACTTGTGGAAGTTGCACAGATAATGAAAAAAGAATTTTATATAATTGTTCCTTATGACAATGATGAATGAAGAAGTGTAAGAGATACTTCATTTGTATGAATTTTTAAAAATTTTTGGTCTGCAATAAATAGTGCTACAGATATCATAAAAGTTAGAAGTCAGATAAAAAATTTTAACAATATAAAAAAATGATTAGTAACTAGAGTAAATGTAATTAAAACATCTTTAGAAAATATCTGAATAAAAGCTAAAGAATTGGAAAAGGATGAGTTAATAAAATTTCTAACTGATTATTATAATCCAAGTTTAGAAAATTATGGGGCAGTTAAATCATCAACAAAATCTTATAATGTAATATAATTTTATGAAAAAATTTTTATTTATTATTTTTGCTATTTTATCAACTTTTCAAACAAAGGTATTCGCAAATACTGGTATTTTTTGATCTTGTGCAACAGTGTGAGAAATTAGAAACTGAGATATTCATCTAGAAACTATTCCTTGTGTCATAAGAAGTTGAATAGATTATTTTATGTGAATTGCTTGAACTATTTCAGTAATTTTTATAATAATTTGAGCATACCAGATGCTTTTTTGAAGTTTACAAAAAGATGTTACAAAATGAAGAAATACAATCGTATATGCACTTGCTTGATTTGCTCTTGCGGCATGTAGTTGGCTGATTATAAGATTTATTCTTGATAATTTCGGTTAGTTTTAATATTTAATATTTTTACAATGAATATAATTTATTCTTGGAAATTTGAAGATAAAAAAAATAGATGAACATCTTGGTATACTATAGCTTTAGCAGTAGTAATTTGACTTGCTATTTGGTGATTTTTGACAAAGCAGTATGGTATGAGTTTTATTGTACTATTAGTTGCTTGAATATTTTATTTTTTGGAAAATAATTCAGAAGATAAAATTGATGTATATTTAACAGATTTATGAATACAAATATGACAATCGTTTTATGATTATTCAAAAATTGAAAGTTATACATATATATATAATTGATCTAAACCTGAGTTACTTAGATTATCAATAAATAGAACTTGAATAAAAAATATAGACCTAATTATAGATGAAAATATAGTTTTAGATTTAAAAAATGTATTACCTCAGTATTTGCAAGAGAATCCAAAATGAGAATTAACTTTTGTTGAAAAAATTATTGGTAGATTGAAGCTTTAGTTTTTTTAATGTAAATATTATTTATATCTTGTACATATGAAAATACTTTTTTCAATAATTTTAAATGCACTGATTTTATATGTTATTGTGATTTTGCTTTGAGAGAATACAGAAGAATGACTTAAATCTTGAATAACTCTTTGATGTTGAGAAAATTGTCTGCCTAACTCCATTGAAGCATGGAAGACATTTTTGATTTGATGAATTATACTATGATTGATAAATGTTACAGTTAAACCAGTTCTAAAAATATTAAGTTTTCCTTTTTATATACTTACATTTTGACTATTTTCTATTGTTATAAATGCAGTTATTTTAGGCTTACTTACATATATTTTAAATGATATATTACAAATAGCTTGAGTTTGATATAATATAAATTGATGGGTTAATTTTATAATTGCAGTTGCAATTTTTACTATTTTGAATATGTTTTATGCACTTTTATTTTTTAAAAAATAATTAAAGATGTTAGATTACTTAAAAATTTTTGAAGTTATTGTTGCTGTTTTACTTATATTTACTGTTTTAATCCAAAACAAAAGTGTTTCTTTAAATCTAACAAATATGTCTGGATGAATGGCTCAGATTAAAAAAAGATGACCTGAAAAAGTACTTCATATAGCTACTATTGTCCTTGGTGCAATATTTGTTATTAATTCAATTGTATTATTTGTTTTGTAATAGTTTATAGATTAGTGTTTATAGATTATATGCGAATAATCTCACAAGATATTTGTCTAATCTTTAAACCCTAAACTTTAATCTCTAAACTTTAAAATAAATCATGATAAAAGAACATTTAGAAAAACTAAAAAAATACTTATTTTTTATAAGTTTATTTTTTCTAGTATTAACATTTTTACATATTCTATACAATTATATATATTTTGATTCAAAAAATGTAGCAGTAAAATGATGAACAATTTCAGAATGAATAGTTTGAGATGTGTCGCATTTTAATCCGCTTATACCATCATCTGATTATAATAAATATATCATATGAATTTTATATAGATCTCTTGTAAAATATGATGTAGATGAAAAAAAGATAGTATGAGATTTGGCAAACTGTGATATAAGTAACTTATCAAATATTGAGTGTTTCTTGGAAAGTAATATTTATTGGTCAAATTGAGAGCCTATTAATATTCAAGATATAATTGCTACATACAATATATTAAAAACTACAGATACAAACCCTGTTATAAAATCACTTATTTCAGAAACAACATTTGAAGAGAAAAAAAATTCTATAGTATTTAAAAGTTCTAAAAAAGATATAAATATTTTAAATATATTTTTTCAGCCGATACTTCCAAAGCAAGTTATAGATAATTTATGAATAGCTGATTTAACAAAACCTTTTTATCCTTCATTGGAATCTATATATTCATGAAAATATAAAGTTGCCTCTGTTAAAGAAGATAAAAATCTTTGAATTATGGAAGTTATAATGGATAAAAATGATAAGTATAATAATAACGATATTTTAGTTGATAAAATTATTTTTAAATTTTTTAAAAATTCAACATATTTAATCAGAAATAAAGATTTGATTAATATATTTAATGATGAACAAAATTTGATATGAAAATCAGTTCCAAGATTAGCTTCACATTATTATACTTTACCTAAATATACTTCAATATTTATAAATGAATGAAATGTAACATCAAAAAGTTTGAGGAATTTTATTTTGAATAAAATAGATAAAGATAAGCTTATAAATGTTCTATGATTAGAAAAATATAAACCAGTTACTAATCCATATTTAACAGATTTTATAATAGATAAAGATATAGAAAATAAAAATATTGAATCAATTATGGAGAGTAATTGATATTATAAAAAACCAGTTCTAGCAAAGCTTATTTTGTGAGAACAAGAAGAATCTCTTATTTCAACTTGATCTATAGATGACAAAGTATCACAAAAAGAACCTACAATAGATGAAATAGAATTAAAAGAAAATTCAAAACTTAACTATATAATTTCTTGATTGGATAAAAAATATAGCTTTATAAGTAGTGATGATATTTTATTAAAATGAGATCCAAATTGAGAAAATCCAGATGCTGTTTATATAAATGATTATAAACTAAAATGATTTTCTAAATGAGATGATTATTTTTATTATAGATTAAAAGAAGAAACTTATGAAACTATAAAAGAATGAAAAAATGAGTATAATATATATTTTGAAAAAAAATGAAAAAAAACATTAAAAGATTCTTTACTAGTATATTATTATAATGACAAAACTAAGCTTGATTCTGTTAAGGAAGAATTTTATAAGTCATTTATAAAAAAACCAGAAATAATAACAGAGTCTACAAAAACAGAAAAACCAGTAATAGATCCAGTAATTAAGGCTAAACTAGATGCAATAGATGATAAATTTTTTTACAATAAAAATATAGAAAAGTTTAGTTTAAAACTTATGTTTATAGGTTGAGAAAAAGATTTAAGTGTAACTGCTGATTTTATAAAGAAAACTTTAGGAGAATATTGAATAGATATACAAACAGAACAAATTAATTTAACTGATTTGTCTAAATTAGTAAATTCTTGAAATAGTAGTGATAGTTATGATTTGATGTTGGCTGGAATAAACTTAGGCTATTTTGATTATAATATTTATCCATATTTTCATAGTAGTCAAGCTAAATCAGGATATAATTTTGCTAATATAAAAAAGTTATCACTTGATTTGATTTTAGAAGATATAAATTCAAATAAATTATCTCAAGAAAAATTAAAAGAGATGCAAGAAACAGCATTAAATATATTAAAAGATGAGCAAATAGTAAAAACTTTATATACACCTATAAATAATCTTTTGGTGGATAAAAATATAAAAAATTTCTCAATATCAGATAGCTTACCAAGTCAAGTTTCTAGGTTTAACTATTTATCTAAAGTTTATGTAAATGAAAAAAGAAACATAAATTATGAAAAAAAGTGAATAATAGATTTCTTTGAGTTTTTATTTAAAATAATTACTTGATAAAAATGTCTACACATAGTGATTTCAAAGAACAAATAGTGATGCCTGCATGGGAAGTAATCAAAAATGATGAGAAAGTAAAAAAGTTTTATTTCTTACCATGACTTTTATCAATAATTTTACTTACTACAATATTAGTTTATCAATCTATATATACTTATGTAATAGTATTTTGAAATAAAGAAAAAGCTTTAGAGATAGTATTAAATTTTTTCCATTCAAATTATTTGGTTGAAGTTATTATATGAGCTATTGTGTTTATGTTAGTGTATATTTTCCTTATACCTATTTTTGAATGAGGTCTTATAAAATATCTTGATGAAAAACATAAATGAAATTATATAAGTACTCTTGATGCTCTTTGATTGTGATTGGTAAGATTTTTACCTTTATTTGAGTATAATAATATCTTTTCTGAGTTTAAATATATAAGTTTACTTAATGCTTACTTGTTCTTGATAAGATTTATATGACTTGAATATATACATTTTTTAAATTATGCACTTATTTGAGTATTTTTTCTTTCTACATTGGTTAATGTGTTATTTGCATATACTAAATACGAGATGATTTTAAAAAATAAATGAGTTTTTCAGTCTATTTGAGTATCAGCAAAAATTTCTATTTTGAATCTTAAAAATACTCTTAAATTATATGTTCTGATGTTTATTATAAATATAAGAGTAATGCTAAATTTTCTGATATTCTTGTTTTTTCCTGTATTATTAGCTATTGCAATTTCATATTTTACAACCAAAATATTTTTGACAATTGCACTTTTTCTGATAGCTTGATTATTTATATTATTTATATTTTTTCTTTGATATTTGACAGCTGTATTAGAAGTTTTTAAAACATCAGTTTGGTATTTTGCATATATAAATTGAAGAAAAAGGTTTGAAGATGATGAATGAGATTGAGGAGCTTCTGATGAACAGCATTAAATAAATAAAAAATTCACAACTTAGTGAATTTTTTATTTGAAATCAAGGTAGTATTTTTTGTAATAGTTTTTAATTTTTTCAAGATTTTTTGAAATTTCTTCTTCATCTCATACTCATAAATTTTCTGGATTTACTTTTAGTGTAATAAATCAATTATAAGCATTTGCTTTTAAATTCATCAAAAAACTTTCAAGAGGTAAATTTGAAATTCATCATGCTTCTTTTCATGGTAAAAGTCATTCTTCATCTCATTTTTTATCACTGAAAAATACATTTTTCATACTAGATCAAAGCATTTTAGAAGCTTTTATTATATCTATAGAAGATGAGTTATCAATATTTGCAATTTCTAAACTAGTATATCAAGTAATTTTTTTTATTTCATCAAATGGCATACTTCTATATTCAGGTATGATGAAAAATATATATTTATTTTCTATATTTTGAACTGCTATATTGAAATTGAAGTTATTTTTTACTTCTTGTAGGTATTTTGTAAACCATGTTTTATTTTTATCAGTTACATGTGGAGGTGAAAAAGTAACTAATTGTACTCATAAAACTTTTGCTATTTCAAAAATTTTATCTACTTTAGTTTTATTTAGTCATTTATTTGGTGTGGAAATTGAGAAAATGTTTATTTTTGATTTTTCTTTGATATCTTTTAAATAATCTATATCCCATAAATCAAACTCTTTTAAATCCATATATAAATCCAATCAATCGTAATTAGATTTTTTAGCAATTTCAAGGATTCTATGAATACCATATCATTTAAGACTATATGTTGATAGAAGAAGCATTATAATTAATAATTAATAATTAATAATGAATAGTTAAAGATTTATTCTTATTAATTTTATCATTTTTATTTGAAATATGCAACTTTTTGCAGAAAAAAACTAGAAAA
>DYHI01000037.1 GCA_020724225.1 Candidatus Altimarinus sp.
TGGGCACTTGAGGCATATGCTGCAAGTAACATATTACAAGAAATGATTACAATCAAATCAGATGATGTTGCTGGTAGAACACAAGCTTACGAAGCAATAGTTAAAAATGCTTCAATCAAAAAACCAAATATACCAGAGTCATTCAATGTATTAATCAAAGAATTACAAGCTATCTGACTTGATATAGAATTGCTTGACAATGCTGAATTAGATGAAAGAGAAAGAGATATAGAGGATAGATACAACAAAATAATAGAGCTTGAAAATAAAGTTTTATCATGAGTTGAACCAACTGCTGAAAATAGTGAAAATAATGAAAGTAATACTGAAGAAAGTTAATAAATTTAACCTTTCAAATTTAACATTTAACATTTCTAAACATGTTTGAAAATATTGATAGCTTTTTAAATGATAGAATCACAGATTTTTCAGAAATCGGAAAAAATATATGAAGAAAAGATATTACAAAATGAAAAAATCTTGATAATCTAGCTTGAATTGCATTAGCAGTATCATCACCAGAAAGAATAAGATCTTTATCTCATGGTAAAGTTCTCATAAGTGAAACAATAAACTATAGAACTCAAAGACCAGAAAGAGGATGATTATTTTGTGAACAAATATTTGGACCTAGAAAAAATTATGAATGTGCATGTGGAAAATATAAAAGAATGAGATATAAATGAGTTGTATGCGAAAGATGTTGAGTAGAAGTTACTAAATCTTCTGTTAGAAGAGAGAGAATGTGACATATAGATTTGTATGCTCCAGTTGCTCATATTTGGTACTTAAAATCTGTTCCATCAAGAGTATGATTACTTCTAGATTTACCAGTAAAAAAACTTGAACAAGTAGTATATTTTGCATCATATATCATAACTGATGTATTTGCAGATAAATTACAAGAAGCTCTTAGAGATTTAGAAGATAGATTCAAAGTTTCAAAAACTGAAATGCAAAAAGAAGTTCAAAAAACTATAAATGAACTAAAAATTAAAAAAGAATCAAAAGAAATAAAAGTAAAAGAATACAATGAGAAAGAAGCAATGTTACTTAAAAAAATTGATGATTTAACAAAAGAATTTGAAAATCTTAGAAATTTACTTAAATCATTAAAAGTTTGAGAAGTTATTTGAGAACTTGATTATAGAATTTTAGCTGACAAATTTCCACATGTTTTTGTATGAGGAACATGAGCTGGACACCTAAAAACACTTCTTGCAAGAATTGATTTGATGAAATTTATTGAAGATGCTGAAAAAGAACTAAAAGTTGCAACTCAAGCAAAACAAAAGAAGCTTCTACAAAAAGTAAAAGTTGCTTCTAATTTGCTTAAATCAGGACAAAGGCCAGAATGGTTTATCCTTGATGCTCTTCCAATTCTTCCTCCAGATTTGAGACCAATGATTCAACTTGATGGTTGAAGATTTGCTTCATCAGATCTAAATGATCTTTACAGAAGAGTTATAAATAGAAATAATAGACTTAAAAAACTTATGGAACTTGGTGCTCCTGATGTAATTCTAAAAAATGAAAAAAGAATGCTCCAAGAGTCAGTTGATATGCTTATAACTTGAGAAACAAGAACAAATAGATCTGGTTTCGTTACAGCAAATAAAAAGAAATTAAAATCACTTACTGAAGTTTTAAAATGAAAACAAGGTCGTTTCAGACAAAACTTACTAGGAAAGAGAGTTGATTATTCTGCAAGATCAGTTATCGTAGTTTGACCAGAATTAAAAATAGATGAGTGTGGGCTTCCAAAAGCAATGGCACTTATACTTTTTAAGCCATTTATCATAGCTAAACTTATAGAAGATGGTAAAGTTTACAATGTAAAACATGCAGAAAAATATATAGAAAAAGCTTGAAAAGATGTGTGGGATGCACTTGATGAGGTTATAGAATGAAAATATGTACTTCTAAACAGAGCTCCAACTCTTCATAGACTTTCTATACAAGCATTTAGACCTGTACTAATTGATGGGAAAGCTATTCAATTGCATCCATTAACTTGTACTGCATTCAATGCCGATTTCGACTGAGATCAAATGGCTGTTCATTTACCTATAACTGAAAAGGCACAAGAAGAAGCTAGAAACTTAATGGTTACTTCTAAAAATCTATTATCTCCAGCTTCATGAGAGCCAGTTGTTGCTCCATGACAAGATATGATTTTGGGATGTTATTATGTAAGTATGCTAAATCCAGAATGAAAAGGTGCTTGAACTACATATTCTTCTATAAATGATGTATCATATGCATACGATGCTTGAGTTTTAGATATTAGATCACCTATAAAAGTAAGAATTGATTGAAAAATAATTGAAACAAATTATGGTAGATTACTTTTTAATCAAATAGTTCCTACAAGTCTATGATTTGTAAATGAAGTACTCAAAAAATGAGTATTAAAAAAATTACTTTCTAGATGTTTTGAAGAACTAGGTCAAGCTGAAACTGCAGTATTTGTAGATAAAATAAAAAATTTCTGATATAAATATGCAACAATTTCAGGTTTATCTATATCAAAGGATGATATGATAATTCCAGATAGTAAACAAAAACTACTTGATGATGCTTCAGAAAAAGTAAAATATATTCAAAAAAAGCATTGGAATTGATTCCTGACAGATGAAGAAAAATATGCACAATCAATTATGATTTGGGCGGAAGTAAAAAAAGTTATAGAAGCAGAAATGAAAGTAAACTTCAATTACAAAAACCATGTATTTAACTTTATTGATTCTTGAGCTAGATGAAATTGGTGAAATTTGACACAATTATGTTGAATGAAATGATTAGTAGCTTCTACAACTGGTAAAACTATAGAGCTTCCAATCAAATCTACACTAAAAGAATGATTTTCAACACTTGAGTATTTTATCGCTACACATGGTTGAAGAAAAGGTAAATCAGATACTGCCCTTAAAACTGCACAATCTTGATACTTAACAAGAAGACTAGTTGATGCTTCTCAAAATATGATAGTAAAAGAAGATGATTGTCATACTGTTCATTACAAAACTGTTTCAGTTACAGATAAAAAATGAAGTTTTGATGCATCATTTGAAGAGAGAATTTATTCTCATACCCTAGCTTGTGATGTAAAAGATGAAAAAGGTAAAGTTATATTAAAATCAGGTACTGTAATAGATACTCCTACATTAAAAGTAATTAGTGATAACAACATAACAGAAGTAAATATTAGATCTGTTCTTACATGTGAAACTGAAGGTTGAGTATGTAAAAAATGTTACTGATTAGATTTAGGTTGAAATGCTGTTGCAGAAATAGGGACACCAGTTTGAATAATAGCTGCACAATCAATCTGAGAACCAGGTACTCAATTGACGATGAGAACTTTCCATAGTTGATGAGTTGCGAAAGAAGGTTGAGATATGACTCAAGGTCTTTCTAGAGTTGAGGAATTGTTTGAAGCTAGAAATCCAAAAGTAGTTGCAGAAATCTCTGATATAGATTGAATAGCTGAAGTAAAATATGATAATACTTGAAGTATAGTTAAAATAATTGCAAATACTTTAAATGAAGAAGAATACTATTTTGGGGATGAATTTGAGGTTTTGGTAAAAGAATGACAAGAAGTTAAACAAAAACAAGTACTTGCAAGATCTACTAAATCAAAACAAAAAATTCTTGCAAATTATGCTTGAGTAGTTAAAAAAGCTTTAGCATGAATGATTATAGTAAAAGACAATGAAAAAAGAATTTTTGAGTATAAATTTGAACTTGGTAGAAATGTACTTGTAACTGATTGAAGTAAAGTTAAAATTGGGCAAAAACTAGTTGACTGATATGCAAATATCGCCAGAATAATGAATGTAGCATGAGTTACAGCTGCAGAACAATATATAGTTGATGAAGTTAAATCTATTTATTCTTCACAATGACAAACAGTTAACTCAAAACATATAGAACTAGTAGTTAGACAAATGTTTTCTAGAGTAAGAGTTCTAGATAAATGAGATACTGAATTTTATCCTGGCGATATAGTTGATATAATCAAATTTAAAAAAGAAAATGATAGATTGTTATCAGAAGGAAAAAAACCTGGTATAGGTGAAAGATTACTTCTTTGAATTACAAAGATTTCTCTTTATACTGATAGTTGGTTATCTGCTGCTTCATTCCAAGAAACTGTAAGAGTACTTGTAGAATGATCTGTAAGTGGTAGAATTGATAAACTTCAAGAATTAAAAGAAAATGTAATCATAGGTAGATTGATCCCTGCTTGAAAACAATATAGAAAATTGAATTGAATGGAAATTGAATCAGATGCAGATTTATATTTTGATAACGAAGATGAGATGATAGATATTTCTCCAGAACATCTAAAAGAGATAGAAGAGGAAATGGTAGGAGAAAGTGATTTTTAAATAAAAAAAAGGCTTTAGCAATAGTATAAAGCCTTTTTTTGTTTGCATTAAATATAAAACTTTTTATAATAGTAAGGTTATTATTTATTTATTTATAACTTATGAGAAAAGTAACTTTAAAAGGTTTTACTCTAGTTGAGTTAATTATTGTTGTTACTATATTGTCTATATTGGCTTCAATTTGATTTGTTTCTTATAATTGACATACTGTTACTGTAAGAGATACAAATAGGGTAAGTCAAATGGCTGCAATGCATGATTGATTAGAAGTTTATAGAACAAAAAGTGATTTACCACTACCAGAAAATAGTGTAGAGGTAAGAGCAGGTTCTACAATTATCGCATATCAATGATATATGTGAAAAAATAATCTAGAAATTATTGCATATAACAAATGATGAATAGATCCAAAAGATGGTACATACTTTTCATATTATGTTACAAAAGATAGAAAATACTTTCAATTAATGTGATTTCTAGAAGATCAAGCAAATAAACAAATAGTAAAAAGCTATGTAAATCAAGCTGGAGCTGCTGATTATTCTATCAGATTTCCGACAGTATATGGTAAAAAGTTGGGTATATTAACTGAAGTTACAACAAACAATCCTATACAAGAAGTTTCATCTATAAAAACTGATACATATTTAGATATTGTTTGAACAACATCTCAGTACAATGCTTATTATAGTGATATAAATGTAGTTTCATGAACTTGAGCTTCATTAGCAGCAACTATATACAATGCAAGTTGTAAAAGAATAAAAGAAATAGGTTGAAATCAATGAGATGGTTTATATACTATAAGTCCTTCATGAACTACTTCAGTTCAAGTATATTGTGATATGACTACTGATTGATGAGGATGGACTCTAGTTTGAAGAAGTGTTACTTGATGATCTGCATGAACATTTTGATATAAATCATCTAGATGAAGTGTAACTGATGATTCTCAACCTTACTCACTTGGACAAACAAGTTTAAATTTCTCTGAGATATTATATGGAACATATAATTCTTGAAAAACTTTTGGTACTGATGTTTTTAGAAATTCATGAACAATGTGAGGAGATACTACTGCTGAACTTATGACTACTACAAAAGTTTTATGATCTTGTACTTCTCCATTCACAAACCTATTATATGCTTGACATAAAAATTTAACTACAAATTTCTTTTTGTGAGCAAATGCAACTACAAGTTCTACAATTTGATTACTTCCAAGTTGATTTACAACTACAGCATGATGTGCATGATGAAACCTAACTTGATTACAATGAATGATATTTGTAAGATAATATAAAATACAAAAAACTTGGGAATTCCCAAGTTTTTTGTTATTTTATAAATCATTTAACATTTTTAGTATATCATCTGGATCTTGATCATTTTTTTGTTCATCGGCTTGAGCTTTTGCTATTTTTTGTTTATTATCTTTTATTTGGAAAGATTGCCACTCAATTAAATGTTTTTCATTTAATGATTTTATTTCTTTTTGGTATTTTGTTTCTAGTTCTTCCAATTTTCTTTTTTCTGTATCAAGGATATTGAAAAGTCTATCAATTTGACTATCTGTCATACTAGGCATTATATCAAACCAATATTGTCTTTCATCATCATCCATTGATTCAGTATTTAATATAAGTTTTATAAGTTCAGGAAATTGAGCTTGTATTTCATCAGAAATTTGAAATGTCTTTCATTTAAATTGTATTTGAGACATAATTTTTTAATTACGAATTACGAATTACGAATTGAAAATAAATTCGTGTTATTTATATTGTATTATAAAAAGTAAAAATTTGCAAAAAAAAATAAAAAAATATAATTGACTAAGAAAATACAAAATGTAAAATAAAAAGTATAGAATTATATATTAATTTGTAATTCGTAATTTGTAATTCGTAATTTTTTAAAAATGTTTTATTTATATTTAGGAGTTTATACTATTTTTGTTATTGTAATTTGGTGATTTTATGCAGTTGCAAGAATTCATGCTTATAAATTTAAAAGTTTTAGTTCGCATATAACTATTGTTATTAGGTCATTGTTTGTTATACTTACTACATTAACTATCTTATGATATATAATTATTTTTTCGACATGAGATATTATAGGAAAGAAAGTTAAATTAGATATTAAAACAAATAAAATATTAGAAGAACAAAGTTATTAAAAAAAGCTAAAATGACTTAATGATAGACCAAAGTAATGGATTTTTTATTCTTTAATATTATTTTATGTCATCAATTTTTACAAAAATAATAAATAGGGAAATACCAAGTGATATAGTATATGAACAAGAAAATATAATTGTGATTAAAGATATTTACCCAAAAGCAAAAATACATTTGCTGATAATTCCAAAAAAAGAGATATTATCAGTCGATGATTTAAAAAGGGAAGATAGTAAATTGATATCTGAAATGTTTTTTGTGGCCCAAAAAGTCGCAAAAGATATGGATATAGATTGAGCTTACCAATTGCATTTCAATGTTTGAAAAGAATGATGACAAGAAATAATGCACTTACATATGCATTTACTTTCAGATAAATAGAGAATAATATGTCATTTCTGTGAAAACAGGAATCTATTATATAATAAAACAGCCTTATATAAACTCATGAGTTAAATAAGTTCAATTTCATTTGAGAAATAAATAATTATAATTAATTGATAGATATCAAGTCAGGAATGAAAAAATTTTTAATATATTAATACTTTTAATTTATGAACAAAAATAAAATTATATTTGCAATTATTTGAGCTTTGGTTTTGTGAGCTATTTTTTGGGTAGTTTCACTTTTAAATTCTGCTTGAGAAACAACAAATAGACCAAGAATGTCTACAGAAGATTTCACCATATGGACTTATAATTTAGATAAATCAAAATTGGATAGTATAGTAAAGGACTTTAAATCATCAAATACTGTTTATGCAAATAAAACTATAAATATAGAAAATTTTACAAGTTATAAAGATTATGAAGATTCTCTTTTATCTTCTATAGTTCAATGAAAATCACCAGATATATTTTTACTTAATAACTTTGAAAAATCTTATCTAGAAAATCAAGTTATTTGAATTAACCCTAATTTGATCAATCCAAATGATTTTAGGAAAAATTATAAAACTTTTTTTTCAGATGATTTGATAAGTAAAACTCAAGATTGAAGTGGGCAATTGGTTGAATATGTAGTATGAGTGCCTGTTTGATATGAAACATTATGAGTTTATTATAATAGAAAATTTGGTATAAAATCGAGTGATTTAGAATCATGGGCAGCTGTTAGTAATGTTGTTAATACTATTAAACAAAGAAATCCAGATATAATACCTTTATGAATATGAAATGGTTCTACAGTAGACGATTCACAAGATATAATTACACAATTTTTTATGTTATCATGAGATAAATGAGAAAATACATTTTCTTCAATATCAGATGTTTGATTTAAAGAAGCTTTAACAACTTATTTTTCTTATGCAGATGAAACAGAATGAAATGCATATGATAAAAAGTATTATGATATGAAGAGAGATTGAAAAACAAATTTAGAACTTTTTAGTGAATGAGAATTAGCTATGATAATTGGTTATCCTAGTATGATAAATAAAATTGATGGAAGTTGATTTAATAAAAGTTTTTTATTTACTGAACCATTTCCACATTATTTTTCTTCAAAATGAAAAACATTAGTAAGATATAGTTATTTTGTAGTAAACAAAGATACAAAAGATGAAACACTAGCTTTTGATTTATTAAAATATCTATCAAGTGAAAAATGATCAAAAAATTTCTTATCTAAATTTACTTATTTACTTCCAGCTTTGGTTACAATGGAACAAGATAAATTAGGGGAAAAAATACATGATTCTTATAATATAATTTTAGGAGATTTTATAAATCAGTGAGATGATTCATTACTTTCTTCATTTAACAAAGGTATTACTTCTCTATATGATACAGAAATGATAAAAGTTCTTGATAATACAATGACATATATAGAAGAAGTAAAAAAAATGCAAAAATATGTATGATGTAAATACAATAAATTATTTAATCTTCAAAATCTATCAGTTAGTTGTGAGTAAAGTATAATAATATTTTTTATGTTTTGTTACATACATATTCCGTTTTGTGAAAGTAGATGTAAATATTGTAGATTCTCAACTTTTGTAGAAAAAGATGAAATGAAGAAACAATTTTATGTTGATTATTTAGTTAAAAGTATAGAAGAAGAAAATATTAAAAGTTTCGTCATTCCTGGGAATGCAGGAATCTATAAAGATATAACTAATCCTTTTTTAAATATTGATGCCAATGCAAGTAATTATTTAAAAGATTCCTGCATTCCCAGGAATGACAAGGATATATTAAATTCAATATACTTTTGATGATGAACTCCAACAAGTTTATCAAATAAGCAATTATCAAAAATAATAGCTTCACTTAAAAATAAATATTCTTTTGAAAAAGATATAGAAATAACTCTAGAAACAACTCCAAACAACATATCAATTGAAAATTTAGTTGAATGGGAAAAAATCTGAGTTAATAGACTAAGTTTATGAATTCAAACATTAAATGATTTAGCACTTAGTGAAATTTGAAGAATTGACAAAAAAGGATTGATTGAAAAGTTGGAGATATTAAAACAATCTAAAATAGTAAATATCAGTCTTGATTTTATCATATGACTTCCTTATGTGGCGAAAGGAGAAGTTTTAGATGATTTGAGAAATATTTTAGAAAATTATAAGTATGTGAAGCATATTTCGCTTTATATGCTTGAGGATTACTATGATTATCCAAAAACTTGGGAACAATTTAGTATAAAGGAAGAAGATTTTTTAGATGAATATGTCAATTGTAAAAGTTATTTACAAGAAAAGTGATTTTACAGGTACGAAGTATCAAATTTTGCAAAAAAGTGATATGAATGTAAACATAATAAAGCATATTGGGAACATAAAGATTTAGTTCCATACTGATTGTGAGCACATTGATTTTTAGATAATAAAAGATATGCTTACTCAAATAATTTTAATGAATATTATAAATGAAAATATGATTATCTTGAAAAACTTAACGAAAAGGATTTATTTTTAGAAAAAGTAATGTTTTGACTTAGAACAAACTGATTGGAAGAAAATATTTACAAAAAACTGAATACTAAAAAAATAAATGAATTTGTAGAAAATAAAATGCTTGAATTTAATGATGAAAAGCTTATTTTAAAAGATAAATGAACTGTATTACTTGATTATATAATTAAAGAAATAATATGTTAAAAGTACTTTTTGTAGTTGCTTTGCCGATAGAATTAAAAATAATTAAACAAGAAATTAAAAAAATTATACTTAAAGACATAAAAGTAGATTATTTACTATCTTGAGCAGGGAATTATGAAACAATATATAATCTTAAGGATTATATCAATAAAAACTGAAACCCAGATTTCTTAGTCAATCTTTGAGTTTGTGGGTATGTAAATAATGTCATTCCTGCGAATGCAGGAATTTATGAAGATAATATACCCCCTTTTGTAAAGGGGGATAGGGGGTTTTTGCATTTTAATAATGAAAACAATGCTAATAATCAATTAATAGATCCCCGGATCAAGTCTGAGGATGACATAAGTTTTATCCAAATATATAGAATTAAGAATCTATCAGATAACAAAGAAAAAATTTGCCCTGTTTATGTAAATTTTTGAGACTTACAAAGTATTGCATGTAGTGAAAAAATAATTACTGATAAAACATCTATTTTAGATGAAAAATTTGTAGATATGGAAAGTTTTTGAGTTGATTTTATAGCTACAAATGAAAAAGTTCCTTACATCATTTTAAAAATACCTTTTGATGAAATCTGAAAAGAAAGCAAAAAAGTAGATTTAAAAGACCTAGAAAATTCTTTTTTATCATTTCCTTATGAAAAATTGTTTTTAGATATTAAGAATTATTTACAAAAAAATGAAAAAAAAGAAAAAGTTGATTTAAGCTTTTATAAAGATTATTTCAGGTTAACTTTTTCAGAATTTGAAATATTAAAAAGAAATTACAACAAATTTATAGCTTATAAACAGGATTTTGAAGATTTTTTCGAGAAAAACAAAGAATTATCAAAAGAAAAGTTTTTGGAAAAATTACAAAAAAAATAGTATGATTTCTCATACTATTTTTTACTTAATTGTTCTTTTATATGTTCAAATAAGTGATTTATCAAATCATCTAGATTCTTAAAATCTTCTCTTTCAGCTCT
>DYHI01000038.1 GCA_020724225.1 Candidatus Altimarinus sp.
GTAATTTTATTCATAAGTACTTTCTACACAACCTGTTTATGTTTTACAAATAATAGTTAAAGTAGCCAATGCTAATGATTAATTTAATGATTTAGAATTATATATAATTATTTATTAACTATTCATTATTAACTATTAACTATTCACTAACTTATGCTATACCTTTTTACCTGAAATAATGAATATCTTGTAAAAGAAGAGCTTAAAAAATGGAAAGCTCATTTTTCTGGTAAATTTTGAGATTTTAACATTTTACATATTACAAATATAGATGAATTAGATAAAAATTTTCTTTCAGAAAATTTGCTAGCATCTGGTTTTTTTAGTGAAAAAAAGTTAATTATCATAGAAAACATAGAAAAAGTTGAAAAAGATGAACAAAAAAAAGAATTTTTAATTTGAACTTTTTCTAAAATACCAGAATCAAATATAATTGTTTTTTCATCACTAAATTTGTCTGAGAAATCACTTTTATATAAAAAATTTCAAGAGTTTTGAGAAGTTAAAAGATTTGATGTGAAAAATACTTATGAAACTAAAAGCTTTTTGCAAAAAAAATACAGTTGATTTATAGATGATAAAGCTATAGATAAAATTATTTCATTTAAATCAAACAATCTTTCAAAGATTATTAATGAACTCGATAAACTTTTCATTACAAAGTCTTCAATAAATGAAAAAGATATTATATCTTTAATTGTGCCTGAGCTTGAAGAAACTATTTTTGTTTTTGTTGATAGAGTTCTAAATCTAGATAAGAAAAATATATTTAAAGATTTGGATATAATTCTTGAAACTGTAGATATTTATGCTTTTTATAATATGTTTTTATGAAATCTTAGAACAGCAATTTACATAAGTTTTTTTAAATATTTATGATATAAAAATAATCATATTGCCACCGAGTTATGATTATGAAATAAAGCTTGGTTAGTTGATAAAAATTATAAAATTAAGTTTGAAGACTTATCTAAATTATACAAATCATTAATTGATTTTGACAAAAATATGAAGTTTTGAAAACTTATATGAAGTTCAGCTGAAGACTTGAAATATGAACTACAAAAAATATTGATAAAAGTTTAGTTTTTAAAATCTAAAAAACTAAACTTTTTTTTGTAATTTTGTCAATAATAAAAAATTATACTTTTTTAAATTTGGGAGTAGAATAAAACTATTATAATATTATTTTAAATTTATGAAAAAAATATTGATTTTTATTTCACTATTTTTATTGAGTTTTTCATTTGTTTATTCTTTTGAAAAAAGCGAAGAAATTGACTCTGCAAATCATTTAGCAAAATTAAATATTATAGATAATTATTCAAATGATTTATCAAAATATAGACTTTGAGAAAATATTACAAGAAGAGAAATTACAAAAATTATTGTAAATATATGAAATATAAGTTTAAACAATTTATGTAATTGAACTTTTTTAGATGTAAAATCAAATGATTGGTGATGTAAATATATTGAAGCTTCACTTAGAGAGTGATATATTTCTAAATCCAATTATTTTAGACCGGATGATTATATAAAAAAAGCCGAACTTTTGAAAATGATATTTAAGTCGTTGAATATAAAATTACTTTACAATTCTTCAAATTGGGAATCAAATTATTTAAATTCTGCAATAGATTATTGAATAATTAATAAAAGTGATTTGCTATATTCTTGGTATGATACAAGATGACGGGTTTTTACAGTTATAAAAAGAAGTTTTTCAGTTAGTGAAAAAGCAAAAAATTTAGGGTATTTAAATGTTCAAAATACTGTAAATGAAAATAGTGACCAAATTACATCAAATAATAATATAATAGATGAATATCCTCAATTAACTTCATCAAATACTTTTTGACTTTGAAATTTATTAACTTCAATTATAAATGAAGATCAAGTTTGAGTTATAACTCAAACTTGATCTGATACAGAAATAATTCAAAATAATCCTAAATGTTTAGAAAATTTTATTTGGGATTGAAATTCTTGTGTTTCATCAGAGAAAGTAGTCGAATGTAAATGACTTCCTGAGAATGCTTCATGGAACAAAAGTTACAAAATTTTGCAATATTGGGACTGAATGAACTGGTCTCCAAGTGATTTGTGATTATATAATCTTTCAATGACAGCTACAGAATGTAGATTTAAATGTAATAATTGATTTACATGGGATTGAGAAAAATGTATTTATTGAGATAAAAAAACTAATTGTGTTTGATTGCCAGAAAATGCAACTTGGAACAATGTATCAACTATAACTCAAAAATGGGATTGAAAAGAATGGCTTCCAAAAACTGAGTTAGTTTATAGTTTACAATCATCAGATTCTGAATGTAGATTTAAGTGTAATGCATGATATAGATGGACATGAACTGCTCAAAATAAATGTATAAAAGAAGAAATTATTTATTGAGGTTGATGAAGTTCTACACCACCTCCACCACCTTCAAATTCAGTTAATTGAGCATGTACATGATTGAAATCAAATTGAATTTATTATAACAATACTGTAAGTTATTCACTTTTAAATGCACCATCATGAACTAGTTTGTCTGCAACTTATAATTCAAATCCAGCACAAAATACTTGTCAATTTAAGTGTAATACTTGATATTCTTGGCTTACTGATTCATGTAATCCAAATAATTGTTTATCTACTACAAAAACAATTAATTGACATGATTACAATGTTCCAACATTTAATCATAATACATCAACAAACGTTCAGTCAATTATATGAATTACAAACTGAAATAAAAAATATACACAAGTATTTAAGTGTAATCTATGAAATGTTTTACAAGAATGAAACGAAACTTTGGATCTTATTTGTAATATTGGTTACGTAGAATGACCAAATTCTACTTGTATTGCAAATATTTGTTCTTGAAGTATTTCTGATAGTAATGCTTATAGTAATGCTACAAGTCAGTCATTATCTCAAACATGGCATTACAGTTCTACACCATGAGTATGTACTTGGAATTGTAATTCATGATTTACTTGGAATTGAACATCTTGTTCTTGAAATACTAGAATTTCAAACTGCGTATGATTACCTTGAAATTCAAGCTGGAATATTGTTTCATCAATTACTCAGACTTTATCTTGATGATTATGGTTACCGACATTAACTTGATCTTACAATTTAACTGCAAGTTCAACAGAATGTAGATTTAAATGTAATACAAACTATACATGGAATTGAACATCATGTTTACCTAGTACACAAGTTGTATCATGTTGAGGAACAATCCCAGCAAATTCAACTGCTTCAACTTCTTCTACATACACACAAACTTGGAGTTGAAGTCTATGGATTCCAACTTTGAATTGGTGAGAAAATCAATCAAATTGTGATTTTAATTGTAATAGTTGATATACATGGAATTGAACTTGATGTATACAATGAGTTCAAACAGTTTCATGATCTTGTACATGAATTCCAACAAACTGAACATATTATAACTGAACGAGTAGTTATAGTATAACAAGCGCTCCATTATGAACAAGTTTAACAGCAAGTTACAATGCAAATCCGACACAAAACACATGTCAATATAAATGTACTACATGATACTGATGGAATGGAAGTAGTTGTGTATTAAATGTTGTTAATAATACATGATCTTGGGTAGAAAAATCTATAATGAATGAATGAAGGTGAATTTTTAATTTATGAGTAATAAATAATAAATTATATGTATTTTGATGATTATGAAATTGAACAAACTCTTCTGTTAAATTGACAAGTACTGAAGAATATGATCCAACAACAAATGTTTGGACATTAAAGTCTCCAATGAGTATAGGAAGGTATAATTTTACTTCTGTAATACTTAATTGAAAGTTCTATGTAATGTGATGAACAGCATGATCATCTTGATTACCTACTTCATCAGTAGAAGAGTATAATCCAATAACAAATATTTGGACATCAAAAGCATCAATGAATAGATCAGAACGGGATCAATCAGCAGTTTCATATAACAATAAAATATATGTAACTTGATGATATTGGGGAGATAGAAAAAATTTAGAAGTATACGATCCAATAACAAATACTTGGATTTCTAAGAGTAACATGAATTTTGCAAGAGGAATACATAAATCAGTAGCATATAACAATAAAATATATGTAATGTGATGACAATATTTATTAAATTGATCTTGGAAAAATACTAATTCTTTAGAAGTATATGATATTGCAACTGACACTTGGACAGTTAAATCACCTATGAATTATGAAAAATATGATTTTTGAGTACTGCTTTTTAATGATAAGATTTATGTAATTTGATGATACTGATCAAATTCAAAACTATCTAGTGTTGAGGTATATGATATTGCAACTGACACTTGGACAGTTAAATCACCTATGAATTATTCAAGAAGTTGATTTACTCCAATACTTAGATGAAATAAAATATATGTAGTTTCATGATGAACATTTGAAGAATATGATATTAATGCAAATACATGGACAAAGAAGACCTTACTACCTAAATCAAAATTTTATGATTCATCTGTAATATTAAATGATAAAATATATAACTTATGATGAAGTTATAATAATGAGTATTTAAAAGAATTACAAGAATATAATGAAGTACAACCAACACAATTAGTAAGTTGAACATGTACATGAATAGGAACAAATTGAGTATATTATAATGGAACGAATAGTTATACTCTGACAAATGCGACTGCGTGAACAAGTTTAGCAGCAAGTTACAATGCAAATCCGACACAAAACACATGTCAATTTAAGTGTTGAACTTGATATAGCTGGAATGGAAGTAGTTGTGCTGTTGTAGTTACCTGAACATGTAAATGAACGAAAGACAATACAGTATACTATAATTGAACAAATAACTATAGTATAACAAGTGCACCATCATGAACAAGTTTAATAGCAAGTTACAATGCAAATCCAACACAAAACACATGTCAATATAAGTGTGCTACATGATACTGATGGAATGGAAGTAGTTGTACAAGCGGATCATGGGTAACGAAATGATCAATGAATGATGCAAGATGATCATTTGCAGTAACGACATATAATTGAAAAATATATGTAATGTGATGATATTCAAATGGGACATCAAGTTCAATACAATTATCAAGTGTAGAAGAATATGATCCAACAACAAATACATGGACAAAAAAAACATCAATGAGTAATGCAAAATCTTGAGCAAAAGCAGTAACAATAAATAATAAAATATATGTATTATGAGTGTGACAATCATTAGATGAATATAATCCAATAACAAATACATGGACAACAAAACAATATTCAATAAATTATTTAAATTCAACATCATCAGTATTGGTATTAAATAATAAAATATATGTTATATGATGAAATTGAAATATATGAGATGAAAAAGATTTGATAGTATATGATCCAACAACAGATACATGGACACAAAAAGCATCAATGAATATATGAAGATCAAGTCACTCTTCAGTAGTGTATAATTGAAAAATATATGTTGTATGATGACAATATTTAGTAAATGGTTCATGGAAAAGAACAAATACAGTTGAAATGTATGATCCAACAACAGATACATGGATACAAAAATCATCAATGTTAACAGAGAGATATGATTTATGAACAGTAATATACAATAATAAAATATATGCTATATGATGATATACATCATGAAATATATGAACAGTAGAAGAATATGATATAGGAACTGATACATGGATTACAAAAGAGTCAATGCCATATTGAAGAAGTGGAATGACACCGATATTATACAATAATAAAATATATATTGTATGATGACATGGATGAACTCAATCAGTTTATGAATATAATCCAGAAACAAATAAATGGACACAGAAGCCATGATTAAGTAATTGAAGATATTATAGTTCATCGATATTATTAAATGATAAAATATATAATATATGATGAAATTATGATAATGAGTATTTAAAAGTATTACAAGAGTATAGTGAAGTACAACCAACACAATTAGTAAGTTGAACATGTACATGAATAGGAACAAATTGAGTATATTATAATGGAACGAATAGTTATACTCTGACAAATGCTCCAACTTGAACAAGTTTAACAGCAAGTTACAATGCAAATCCAACACAAAATACATGTCAATTTAAATGTTGAAGTTGATTTAATTGGAATGGAAGTAGTTGTGCTTCTGTAATTTCTTTTAGTTCATCTGTGTGATGAAATCATTCTTGTTTAGTTAATACTAATTGAAAACTTTATTGTTGGTGATATAATTGGGATTGACAACTATGAAATTGAACTACAACTAATAGTTCTACACCTGTTTTGGTTGATTGAAACAATAGTTATCAACAGGTTTCTGTTTGATGACATCATACGTGTTGAATTAGAACAGATTGAAAACTATATTGTTGGGGAAATAATTGATACTGACGTATATGAGATTGAACTACAGAAAGAAAAACTGTACCTACTTTGATAGACTCTTGAAACACTTACATCTATGTACATGCATGATGGGTAAATACATGTTGAATAAGATCAAATTGAAAATTGTATTGTTGGTGAAGGAATCAATACTGACAAATATGAGATTGAACTTTTGTTGATAAACTTACTCCTACATACATAAATCTTGCTTCATCATACAAATGATTATCAGTATGAGAAAGTAATGTTTGTGTTCTTGATTCGGAATGAGATTTATATTGTTGGTGAAGAAATGATTCAGGCCAATTGTGATTAAATGATTGATCTGTTGATAATAAATCTTTACCAATGCTTATAGACTGAGTAAATAAATATAAAGTTATAAGTGTATGATCTACTCATATATGTTGAATAAGATCTAATGATAAAGTATATTGTTGGTGAAAAAATACTTACTGACAAGTTTGAAATTGAACTACTACAGACAAAACTACTGCTATATTAATAGATTGATCTAATACTTATAAGCAATTAATTACATGATATTATTATACATGTTGAATTAGGACAGATTGAAAACTTTATTGCTGGTGAGATAATTTATTTTGACAGATTTGAGATTGAACTAATATAAATAAATTAACTCCAACTTTAATTGATCAAAGTAATACATACTTATCTATATGAACTTGACAGCGTTCTACATGTTGAGTAAGATCTGATTCAAAGTTATATTGTTGGTGAAGAAATGAGTACTGACAAGTTTGAGACTGATCTACATTGGATAGAAACATTCCAACTTTTATTTCTTTTTCTTGAACATCATTAGTTAATTGATCTTGTACTTGATTACCAACTAATTCTATATATTACAATTGAACTACAAGTTATAGTTTATCAAATGCTCCTGCATGAACTAGTTTATCTGCTATATATAATTCAAATCCAATACAAAATACTTGTCAATTTAAGTGCAATACTTGATATACATGGAATTGAAGTAGTTGTAACTCATCTCAAGTTTGAATAACAATTTGAAATTTAATATGGCAGACAACATCTGAAAATATACAACTATTATCTTATACATGAGCAAAAACATATTGTCAATCTATTTCTCCTATTTGAAAATGGAGACTACCAAATAGTACTGATTTTAGAAATTCCTATAATTTATTATGATGAACATGATCATTTAATTATGCTATAAACCTTACTTGAAATAAAAAAATATGGTCAGATAGTCAGGAAACATCATGAACTAGACTTGATCCTTCTAGACCATGACATGATTTATACTCTACATGATGATTACTTTCTTGGTATTCATTTGATGAATGGAATCAATACTTTGTATGTACTATAAATAAATCTGATTATACATGAACATCATTAGTTAATTGATCTTGTACTTGATTACCAATAAATTCTATATTTTATAATTGAACTACAGGTTATTCTTTATCAAATGCTGTTGCAGGAACAAGTTTAAATGCAAGTTACAATGCAAATCCTACACAAAACACTTGTCAATTTAAATGTTGAAGTTGATTTAGTTGGAATTGAAGTAGCTGTATACAATCAACATCTTGTAATTCACCAGATATTACTATTGGATCTTATACTATTTCAGCATGTAATTTATGAACATCAATTGCATGAACTTGACCTGAATCTTATGGTAATTATTATCAATGGTGAAGAAATGATACATGACATACTATTGCATCTACTAATTTTTATTGATCTTGTGATATAAATTCAAACTGTGATTGGCAAAATCCTCAAAATAATAACTCTTGGTGAGCTGAAACAAATACAAACCTTTCTAGGAAATGACCTTGTCCTACTTGACGGCATGTTCCATCAAAAGCTGATTGGCAATGAATTTTAACAGCATGATGATGGTATACTTGGGCATATTGAGATACAAATATTAGGAATCAGGCATTTAATTCACTTAAGTTACCTAAAGCTTGAAGAATTACTCATGCATGATGAAAAGACTGGCAATGATCTTTATTATGGTATTGGTCTAGTGATTATACTTGAATTTATTGAAATACATTGATGGATTCATATTATTGATTTATTTTTAGAGATGATTATCGTGCTTATGCTTATCCAATTCGTTGTTTTAAAAATTAAATCTCTTTAGGAATTTCTACTGGAATAGAGTTTAGATAAGTTCTAAACTCTATTTTTATATTTTCAAGGACTTTGATAACTTCTGGAAGTGTTTCAACTGTTACAAGTCTTTTTCTGTAATTTTTTACTCAAGGAAAGTTTCTTAGATAACAAACTAGGTGTTTTCTTATTTCTAAACATCATTTTTTTTCTTGCTTAGTTTCTACAAGTTTTACAGCATGAAATTCAGCAATTTCTAGTATTTCTCATAAAGTTGGATGATACATACCATCTATAAATTTTCATGAATATGTAGTTATTAATTTTCAGTTATCAGAAAATTGTCATTCCTGCGAAGGCAGGAATCTACCTTGTATTGTTTCTTGTTGTAATTCTATCATTTTATCATTTCCTCATTTCCACATATCTTCACTTATAAAACACCAAGGATTTCAAAAAGTAGCTCTTCAAATCATAAATCAATCTAGATTTTGTACTTTTTTCATTCCATCTTCATAATTTTGTACATCTCAATTACAAATTACAGGAATTCATAGATTATTTTTTAGTTCATATATTGGTTCAAAGTCAGCACTTCAAGTATATGCTTGTTTTGCCGTTCTTCAGTGAACTGTTATGAGACTTGCTCATGCTGATTCAAGTCATTTTGCAAAATTTATCAGATTCCCATCTCAATCAAAGCTAATTCTTGTTTTTACACTTATAGGTAATTTAGTAGCTTTATTTAAACTATCAATTATCTCAAATGCTTTACATTCATTTATAAGAAGCCCAGCTCAATGTCAGCTTTTTACTACTTTTTTTGCAGGACATCACATATTTACATCAATTCAAGCCACATTGTATCTTTCTATGATTTTCGCTGCTTTTGCAAAGTTTTCTGGATCTTTTCAAAATATCTGTACTATAAGTGGTTTTTCTATGTCTGTGTGTGGTAAAACAGAATCAGCAAGCATTTTTGAGTGAACAAGTCAGTCTGCACTATAAAATTCAGTTATACAATCTATATGAGGAGCTATTTTTTTCATAGTTTGTCTATATGCACTATCTCAGTATCAGTCCATAGGGGCTAAAAAACACAATTTTCATTTTTTCTCTATTTGTTCTTTCCAAAAATCTTTATGCATAAAATAAATTAACAGATTAATTTAACCTTTAAGTTTCGTTGATTTTATATAAAAATAATAAAAAGTAAAAATATATTATAATATAAGTCAAATTTTTCGTAAAAAATTATTTTATTTATTATTATTTATGATTATTATTAATTAGTTAATTAATAATTTATTTTATGAAAAATATTTTAAAAACTATAATTAAAACTTTGTTGATTCAATTATCTGTATTTTGATTTTTGTTTTGAACTATTGCAGTTTTTGCTCTAACATTTCCTTTTTTTTCCCCTAGTTGAGAAACTTCTTGATGATTATTCTATAATTATTTTAATAAGATTTTGGTTAACACATCAAATACTACTAATTGAGTTGTAAAAAAAGCCCAAAGTTTATGAAATGAGACTTGAAATACTACTGTAGTTTCATTAAATTGAAATAATGTATGAATTTGAACACCAAATCCTTCAGCTAAGTTACATGTTAACTGAAATGTAACAGCATCAACCCCAACTTCAAATTCTCATCTTACAACTAAACAATATGTTGATAATTTAGTTTCAGCATCGGCATGAACTCCTATAAGATGACTACATTATTGATGATGTACATGGCAAGCTAATTCTAGTTTTTCTATTACTACTAGTTATCTAAATGATGCATCACTTAGAAGATGGCCTGCTACAGGTTGTGCAACTAGCTGAACAAATATATGGATTACATGTGCAAGTTGATATTCTCCTTTTAAATTAGCACCTATTCAAATGAATTGTGCCCCAAATCCTAGTACTACACGGACAACTTGTTATTGGCAAACAGCAGTTTGTGTTAAGGATTAATTTATATTAAAACTTATAATCTAAAGTCAAATGCAACTTTTAGAAAAGTTGTTAAAGACTTCATAAG
>DYHI01000039.1 GCA_020724225.1 Candidatus Altimarinus sp.
TTAGAGATAATTGTATCTAAAATTGAGTATTTTTTATGTAACTCGTGTCTGTAAAATGAAACTATAGCCATTTCAAATAATCCAAAAACAATCAGATAATTAATTATTATAAATAAATAAGTTAGATAAAAATATGTGTTTTCCATAGCATTTAAAGTATTTTCTGAAATATTTCAGTAATCCAATTTTAATTTACTTATATAATAACTACTACTTCAATTTTCATCTACTACTTTTTTTTGATCTTCATCTAAAGTTAAATACTCCTTATATAATCTAACATCTTTTAGTGAAGCTGAAAAATAATCACCAAGTGATCATAGTGGAAGAATTACAATTGATGTTATTATTACTATTAAAATAAATCTCATAATAGTATTTATTCATCATGTCATTTTATAAGATTCCTTTACATAAAAAAAAGCTTTTTTATCAATATCATAGTTTTTTGAATCAGAAAGTATTATAACTGAGAAAAATAATCTATATGATATATAAACAAATGCTATTAAACACACGATAAATAATATAAATGAAGTTATAGTAAATGGATTAAATTTATTTGATGTAAGTAATGCTTGTACTCATTCACTTCATCAAAAAATAAAAAATAATACCATAAACAAGAAAAGAAAAACAAAAACTGGGATAATTACAAATAATGATACCCAAGAAATTACTCAAACATATTTTGATATAAGTTTTAAATCATAATTTTCTTTAGATAAATATCCCATTTTTTTTCAATCAATATATTCTAGATTCAACTTAGTTAATAATACTTTTTTATAACCATATCAAAAAAACATTGTAACTCATGCCAAAACTACAAAAATAGTAAACAATATAAAAACCACAGTCATTTGTCAGATAAATGTATACAAAGATAGCATATTAACCTGCATAGAATCAATATATGCAGATAAATCAAATGTAAAATAAAGGATAATCAAAACAATTATAAAAGGTAAAGCAAAAACAATACCTAAAATAATTGTAGCAATTGATATAATTACTTTACTTATATTCCAATGAACAAAGTTTTTATATATTTTCAAAACATCTTTTGAGATAGTTTTTATTAGTTTCAAAGTTGATTTCATAAATTTAATTATTAGTTTTATTAGGATTTTAGAATTTTTGAGATATAAAAGTAATCTAAATAAGAGTATTAATATTACTAAATATTTATTCGTAATTCTTTTTAGATATTAATTAAAAATACTTAATTTGCAATTCTAAAACAAAAAAATAAAATGAATTTAATGATGAAGTGAGAAAATGATAAATTGATGAAATGATGAAGATAATCTTTTGTCATTCTATCATTCTGTCATTCTGTCATTCTATCATTCTGTCATTCTGTCATTCTGTAATTTAATCATTTCTTATGAAAAAATACGAAATCACATTTTCAGTTATAAAAATACCACTAGATTTTTTAATAATCTTTATATCTTTTTTTATTGCTCGTGAACTTAGACTTGTAACTGATTGAATACCTTGAATAATTCTTCCTATTCAGACCATACCTGATGTAAGTCTTGCAAAATTTGCTTTTGTTTGAAGTTGTATTTATGTTTTGATTTTGGCTAGTCATAGCTTGTACCAAATCAAAATGACTAATTCAAAAATAAAAGAGATATTAGAAATCATTAGATACTGATTTTATGCATTTATATTTTTCTCAGTTTTTGCATATTTATGAAAATGATTTATATATGAACAACATGATATTCCAAGACTTATAATACTCTATGCTTTTAGTATCTGAACTATTTTAAATATATTTATTAGACTTGTACTTAATAAAATTCAATGGTTATTAATAGAGAAAAAAATAATCCCAAAAACAAAACTGATACTTATAAACAATAAAAAAGAAGAGGATCTAACAAATATAATAAGAGATATAAAAGATGCTTGAATATATAAATTGATGTGATATATAAACAAAAACGACAGTAAATTAGATAAATTAAAATACCTTTGAAATCTAGAAAAAATTGAAAAATCACTTATGTGAGTTGACGAGGTAATATATATAGATAGTGATTTTAACAATGATGAACTATTTAAAATTTGGGAAATATGTAAAATTTATGGTATTAGATATAGGTACATAACAAATACATTTGATGTAACAAAACTAAATACTGAATTAACTCTGATAAACAAGATTCCTGTAATCGAGATAAAAAATACTTCTCTAGATAACTGGTGAAGAGTAATAAAAAGAATTTCAGATATATTTTTAAGTATTATCTGAATTACTATTTCTCTCCCAATCATGATTTTAGTTTGAATAATGATAAAGCTAGAAGATCCAAAATGACCAATAATTTATAAAAACAGAAGAATATGACAAAAATGAGTAGAATTTAACCTATACAAATTTAGATATTTAAAATGGGAATATTGTATAAAAGATAGTTATTGAATTATCCCAAAGGAAGATAATGCACTAAAATATGAAAAGAAATTGATAAAAGAAAGAAGTACTAGAAATGGGCCTCTATATAAAATAAAAGATGATCCAAGAAAAACAAGGATAGGAAAATTCATAGAAAAATACTCTATAGATGAACTACCACAATTTTTCAATGTATTTATATGAAATATGAGCCTAATCTGACCAAGACCTCATCAACCAAGAGAAGTAGAAAAATATGAAATTCACCACAAGAGAGTATTAACAATAAAACCAGGAATAACAGGAATGGCCCAGGTAAATTGAAGAGAAGAAAATTCTTTTGATGATGAAGTGAAACTTGATACTTTTTATATAGAAAACTGGAGTATATTACTTGATTTAAAGATTCTTTTTAAAACTATATGAAGTATATTGAAAAGGTAATATAATCATTCTCATATTTATTAAAGGAATCTATAAAAATTATCTTCCTTTTAAATAGTGGAAATTTAAATTTAATAGATTCCTTCCTTTCATCCTTCGGAGTAAACCTACGGAGAACGGATCGCAGGAATGACGGTTTTTTTACAGATTACAATTACCTTTTTATAATCTCTATTTCCCTTTCATCTTCTTTATCAGTTTTATTTAGTCTTATTTCTAAATCTGGTTTATAATATGCTTCAATTATCTCTGGCCACTCAACTATTATAATTCAATTATTGTTATCAAAAATTTCTTCTCATCATATAGCAAAAAATTCATCATAATTCTTTAGTCTATATAAATCAAAATGGTAAATCATAAATTTAGAGTTTGGAGTTTGGAGTTTAAAGTTATTTCTTATTTTTTTCTCTAAAGTAAAATCTTTAAGCTCTAAACTATAACAATTATAATAAGTATATGTTGGACTTGTTATATCTCAATTATATCATAACAAGTTATTTATAATATGTTTAGTCATAGTTGTCTTTCCTGCTCATAAATCCCCATACAAATAAATAATACATTTTGCTTCAATATCGAATTTCAGAGATTTTATGTCATCAATAATATATTTTTTTATCATTTCAAGTAAATTATTGTTTAAAAATTTGATTTAATAAAAATTTTAGTATATAATAATTAAAAGTTAATTTATTCCTAATAAAAATAAAAACATGGAAACTTTAATAGAAATAAACAAAAAAGATGTTGACTGAATTATAGTTTTTGAATTCAGTTGAGAACTTGATGAAACAAATGCTGATAAAACTTTTTCATCAATTTATGAAAATATCTGAAGTTTTGAATGAAAAAAAATAGTTTTTAATTTTTCTTGATTAAAATATTTAAATTCTAAATCTATTGGTTATATAGCTGATATATTTTCAAATATAGATGAAAACAATGGAAAAATGTATATATGTGAATGTAGAGAAGGAGTAAAAGATGTACTTGAATTGGTTGGTATAACTACAATAGTACCAACTGTTGTAACTGAATCAGAAGCTATTCAAGCAATCAAAGCTTAAATCAAAAAATCTAAAAAATCCTAAAAATTTAAAATTTTTAGGATTTTTTTTGAATCAAGTTTCTAACTCTATCCGCAGTATATAAGAAAGCTTCTTCTTTCATTTTAAGTGACTCATATCTACGAGTAATTCTAAAAATAGCTAATGTATCATCTTCTTGAAATAAAGATCAGATAAAATTCAAAAATGTTTTGTAGTTTGAATTTATTTTATTAAATCTATTTGCGAAATCAAGCAAATCATTATTATCAAGAGTTTTTACAAATGCTCTTAATCTTGACAACTCATCATCAGTATAATCCATCAAACTCTTTTTTATTTTTAAAAAAGCTATCCAATCATCTATTCACATAACTTTTAAAAATTCTGTACTCATATTTATTTATTATAAACTAAACTTTTTAATTTATTACTAAAACTTTCTAATGAAAAATCTCTTGCTCTTGACTCACAATCACTTTTCATTTCAAAAGAGTTTTCAGGAGTTAATTTTTCTACAGCCTTTACTAAATCTTCAACTTTTGCTTCTTTATCTATAAGAATTCAAGTTTTTCAATCAATTATACTTTCTTTTAATCATCAATCATTTACTCATATAACTGGTTTTCAAGCTGCCATACTTTCAACAGGACTCATCCCAAAATCTTCATCAATTGGTATATATATAGTAGCTATACTATTCCCTATATAATCAGTAAATCAAACATTTCAAGGAAGTGTAATAAACTCAATATTTTCACATCAATAAGCAAGAGAAAAAACTTTTTGTCTCTGAGGATCATTTTCACCATATATCACAACAAGTTTTTTTGATTTCAATATTTTAAAGGCTTCTATGATTTTGTCAACTCTTTTTGCATCAGATAATCTAGCAAAACTTAGATAATAGTCTTTTTGCCCTATAAATCTAAATTTTTCTAAATCAACTGGTGGATAAAGTACAGTTGCATCTATTCATAAAAATTTTTTTATTCTACTTTTAGTATTCTCTGAATTTGTAAGTATTAAATCCATCTTTTTTACATCACTTTCATACATTTTTTTAAATATACTACATGCTAATTTAAAAGCCCATCTAAGCAAAAAAGGAACTTTTTGTAAATACAAATCATGTAAATCATAAAGATATCTAGGTGGAGTATGACAATAATAGATTTTTCTTTGATTTTTTGTACAATTTCTGACAGCACTTATAGAATCTCAACTAAATATAACAGTTTCATAATCATGCAAAAATCAAGTTTTAAGTAAAAAAGCTAATTTTAGTTTTATGTGTCTAAATCACTTTTTAAATATTTCACTTGAAACTGGGATCATTTTTCATTTAAATCACTCTTTTCTCAAATCAAAACTCCCCTTGCTAAAAAATCCTGAAGCAATATCTGCTTCAAGAACTTTTCACATCATCATTATAAGTCTTTCTCATCATCATTTGTACAAGAAAGTATCGTGTAGAATTATTGTTTTGCTTTGCATATTTTATTATTTAAACTTGCGAAGTTATATCTAGATTTTTAAAAAATTCAATATTATTTTATATCACCCTTCAATTCACTTATCAAATTAAGTGCTTGGATTGGAGTCAGTGAATTTATGTCTATTTCTTTTAGTTTATTTTCAACCTCACTATCCTTTTCTATATAAACTACTTCGACTTCCTTTTCTTTACTTTCAATTCACAAAGTTAACTGTTTAATATGTGAATTATTGTGACTTAATTCAAGTTTTTTCAGCATTACTCTTGCCTCATTTATTATATTTTTATTTATTCAAGCTAGACTTGCTACTTCTAGTCCGTATGATTTTTTCATTCCGCCAGGAACTATTTTTCTCAAGAAAACTATATTATCCTCATTTTCACCAACTGCTACTGAAAAGTTTTTTACTCAAGATAGTGTTTTTGACTCATCAACAAGCTCATGGTAATGAGTAGCAAAAAGTGTTTTTGACTTGATTTTATCATGGTTTTCTCTCAAAATTGCCCATGCCAAGCTCATCCCATCATAAGTTGAAGTTCCCCTACCTATTTCATCTATAATTACAAAACTATTTTGTGTAGAATTATTTAATATATTTGCCATTTCTTGCATCTCAACCATAAAAGTTGATTGTCAAAGATACAAATTATCAGAAGCTCAGACACGAGAAAATATCTTGTCAGTGATAGGTATAATAGCTGTTTTAGCAGGTACAAAAGATCCTATATGTGCCATAAGTATGATAAGTGCATTTTGACGAAGATATGTAGATTTTCATCACATATTTGGTCAAGTAACTATATGCACATAATCCTCTTTAGTTAAAAATAAATCATTTGATATAAAATCCGAAGTAATTTTTTCTATTATGGGATGTCTTCCAGATTTTATTTGTAAATCGTAGTTTTCCTTAATTTCAGGACGAGTATAATTTCACATATATGCAACTCTTGAAAGAGATGTTGTGAAGTCTACTTTTGCTATTTTTTCACTTATAACTTTTATTTCTTTGAAACTCCCTAAAATCTGTTCTCTTACTTTTAAAAATTCTTTGTACTCCAAATCTGCAAGTATCTGTTCTCACTCCATTATCTCTTTTTCAAATTGTTTCAGTTCTTCTGTTATGTATCTAGAAGCATTTACAAGTGTTTGTTTATATACAAAATTATCTGGAACCTTTTTTGTATGATTATTTGAAATTTCTATAAAATATCCAGTTATATTTGTATATTTAATTCTTAAAGTATTTATACCCGTTTGTTCTATTAAACTTGACTGATAATTTGCAAGCCAAGTACGAGAATTATTTATTCTATCTCTTATTTTATCTATATCATTATTATATCAGTCTTTTATAATATTTCATCCTGTGATTATGTTTTCACCATCTTCTTTTATAGATTTTTCAATCAGACTTATAAGATCCTTGATTTTTTGCATATTTTTAAAACTAAAATTGAAAATAATCTTTTTCAGATTATAAATATAACAATTGAAATTACAAATTATAAATTAAAGGAAAATAATGAAAAAATCGTCATTCCTGCGACCAGTTCTCCGTAGGTTTACTCCGAGGATGAAAGGCAGGAATCTATAAAATACAAATTTCCTTATTATTTAAAATGAAGCCAATACTAACAATATAAATAACAGATTCCGGACTAAATCCGGAATGACGAAATAAATATTAAATTCTAAACTACCTATGATAAAAGTAAAAAATAATGACTCTATAATTGATATTATTCAAAAAATAAGTGAAGAACATAAAGATGAAATAATAATTGAGTTCCCTTTTTGACATCCAATTCTTCATAATTATTTATCGTTAAAAATTCTTAAAAATAAATCAGGGACTAAACCTATAACTATTATTACAAAAGATATAACTGCTAGAAAAATATGAAAAAAACTAGGAATCAATTTTTCAATAATTAAAGATGACAGTTTTATAGAATATTCTCACAAAGCTCAGATAATTAATCATAATTTAACATTTTTTGAGTATTTTAAATATGAATTTAAAAATTATATAAAAAAATGAATCAATTTTTTTACAAAAAACGAAAAAGTTGATGATTTAAAAAAATATTCATCAAAATATTATCAACAATCTGGAGTTTGATTTTTTTTATTAAGTTTACTTTTATCTGTACTTGTATTTTTTATTGTTTTATTTTTTGCTATAAATAAAACTTATGTTTACATAAAACCAGAAATTTATATAAAAACAATTGCACATAATTTTATATTTAAAGATTTATGAACAAAAGATGATTTATTTTTGGATGATAGAATAATTAAAATAAAGAAAATATCAAAAATAATTAATTTAGAAGAAAAATTTCAAACAAGTTGAATAAATCCTATCAACTCAAAAAAAAGTAAATGAACTATTACTTTTTATAATACTTTTACTGACGAAATTCATCTAAAACCAAATACAAGAATTCAAAATAAAGATTGACTTATTTTTGAAGTACCAGAATCAGTAAAAATACCTGCTTGAAGTGTTTGACCTGACTGAAAAATAATTCCATGAATATATAAATCAAATGCTGTTGCAAAAAATTATGATATAAATGGAAGATACATATGATCAAAAGGAAACCTAATCAAGACAAAAGAAAGATTTATATTACCTTGATTGAAATGAGATGATAAAGATAAGATATATGTTGAAGCAACTTCAAATTTTTCTTGATGAGATGATAGCTATGAGAAAATATTATGAAAAGAAGATATACTTAATTCAAAAATCATTTTTGAAGATAAACTTAAAAGAGAAGCATTGAAAGAATTAAAAACATACATAGAACAAGAAAATTCATTAAATAATGTAACCTATGATATATTATCTTATTGAGATCCATTAAAAAACATTAAGATAAATATTATTACTCCTGAAAATTTAAAAGTTTGAGATAAAATTAATGATTTTATTTTAAAATGAAGTATTGAATTCAATAGTTATATATATATAAAAGATTCTATTTTAAGTAAATTAAAAAGCATAATAAATGAAAAAATAATTACAGATACTGAAAAATTATTATCTATTGATGATAAATCTATAAGAATTACAAATATATTGTATGAAGAAACTTCTCCAAGGTTGGAAGTTAAGTTAACTTTAGAAATTGATTCACTTGTTTCACAAAACTTTTTGAATAAAAATAGTTGGTATGTATTAAAACTCAAAAATAATATATTATGATTAGATTTACTTGAGGCAGAAAAACTACTTCTAAATGATAAAAATATCAGATGAGTAGATATAGATATACAACCATTTTTTATGAACAAAGTATCAAATATTGCTGATAATGTGATTTTTAAGATTGAGGAGTAAATTAATTATCTATCCAAACATCTACTACAATTATATCACTTCAATTTTTCGTCAAAGATTTGATAAAACCATTTTCTTACTTCATCATTTTCTCTGTAAAATAAATCTTTATCTTTTTTTAATTTATAAAGTAAATCAAGATATGGATTTTTTTGTAACATCTTATTGTAATCATCATAAGTATACATAAGTCATCATACAAAAATAGAATTTACTTTATCAAATTTGATTTTTGGAACTATATAATCTAAAAATCTAGTATAAATTTCTTTATAATTATCGATCTCTAAAAGTGGCTGAAATCTAACTCAGACAATAAATCAAGCATCACACATAGTATTTATTGCTTTTATTCTTTCATCTAGCTTTGGTGTTTTAAACTCATATTTTTCTATTACCTCACTTGGATTTATAGAAAATGCTATTTCTGTATTTTTTATTTTTTTAAATTCAAGTAGATTTTTTATATTTGTTGATTTTGTTCTTATCTCCATTTTTGCATTATCCAGTGTTTCAAAAAATGGAACAAATTCACTTGTAAATTGTGTTAAATCATCAGTTGCTAAATTATCCGAATAATCAGAACTATAAAACCGGAAATTTTTTGTTTCAGATTTATGTCATTCCTGCGAAGGCAGGAATCTGTTAAAATTATTATCAGCATTGGCTACATTTATTCTATCATTTTCAATTTTAAATTTTCAATTAACAACTTGTCTTATCTGTTCTTTAATCTCATCATAATTTACAAAAAAAACTTGAGTATAATTTTTAAATGCTCCTTTTAGATAACAATAACTACAATCATAAACACAATTTAAAGAATTTTTAAAAAAATACCCCTCACCTGGATTACCATAAAAAGGTGGTACTTTTGTTATTGCATTATTTACTCATGTTATAATTATTGATTTCTCAGTATTTCCTGCTAAATTTTTATCAAAGATATTTTTATAATTATCAATTTCTAAAACTTTTGCATCTTTATAAAAGGAAATTATGTTTTTTGCTATTTTATTGTTTTTATATTTTTTTTCGAGGTAGATTATCATTATTTTTATATAATACTATTAAATTTATCTTTTAAATATGAAGTTTTACTTTTTATTTTTTTCATTCAAGCTCATGTAGTATCTGTTCAACGATTTATTTTTTGATTTTTAGATCATGGATTAGATAGTCACAACATAGCAATTTTTCATCAATTTTCAATTTGTTTAATTTCATGTCACAACCATTTTCATAAATCCAGTCAAGATGATGCTCTATATAACATAACAAAAAATTAAAATATAATTTGTATTTATTATTATAGATATTAAACTATTATGTCAACAAAAAAATCCATCTTGCGATGAATTTTTGTTAAATTCTAAATGGCACCCCCACTTGGAATCGAACCAAGCACGCAGGATTTGGAGTCCTGCATTATAACCGCTTAACTATGGAGGTATAAATTTGCAGATTAAATCTGCAAATTTATTAATTATTAATTTTTTACTTTAGTCCAGAAATAAAAGAATCATTAGC
>DYHI01000040.1 GCA_020724225.1 Candidatus Altimarinus sp.
TAGCCGTAGTAATTTTATGAAAATTTACTACACAACCTGATAGGTTTGTACATATAATCCACATTCCAAATTTTCTCTATTTATTTTATTTACTAATATTTGTATTCCCATTTTTATCAAAACTTAATACTTCTAGATTATTACATTTTGATTTTCATATAATAAGTATATCTATAAAATATATTTTTATTATCATACAAATTTAAATGCTTGTTTCATTGTTCTTAAATCACCTTTTTTTTCCATATTTTTTAACTCTTCCATAGAAGTTCTTGCTATTTTATTATTTGGAGATAAATCTATACTTAATTCATTTGAAACCATTCTTGATACTTCATATGATGTATTAATTATAGCTTTTATTATCTCAACTGCAGATAAAAATTTTTCATTTGAATCAAGCACCAACCAAGGAGCATGCTCGGAGTCTGTTAATTCTAGTATTCTAGCTTTTGCAAGAGTATAATAATTCCATTTTTCTTGTGCTTGTTGGTCTATTGGAGAAATCTTATGTCTTTTTCTAATTCTATCAGATCTTCTTTTTAATCTATCTTTTTGAGTTTGGTGTTTTATAGATAAATAAACTTTTATAAATTTTATTCATTCATCAATAATATCATCCTTTTCAAACTCGTTTACATGAGACATAAACCAGTTATATTCTTCTTCTGTACAAAATCACATAGCAGCTTCAACTCAAGCCCTATTGTACCAACTTCTGTCGAAAAAAGTAATTCAACCTTTTTCTCATGGAAAGTATCTTTTATATCTCTCAAACCAATTGTATTCAAATTTTTCTTCAGGATCTGGTTTTCAAAATGCCTGAACTTTGAACCTAGCATTTGGCAAATCATAAGTAACTCTTTTGATATTACTTCATTTTCCTGCTGTATCTCTACCATCAAGGGTAACTATAACTCTACTTTTTGTATCTCTAGTGTATTCTTCCCAAAGAGCTAAAGCTTCTCTATATTCATTTAGAAATTGATTTGCCTTATACTCTCCTACAATTTCAACAAGCTTAGCAAAAGTTAGTCAAAAAATTTTTATTAACCAGTTTTCAGTTTTAGCATCTACTGAACTATTTTTTTTATTATGATGAGAATGTGTTTTTTGATTCATATATTTTCTATTCTTTTAATATTAAGTCTGGTAATTATAATTACTTTTTATTATTTGTCAAGCATATTTTTTCAAAAAATATCTTACACGAATCAATTACATTTTTAAATCTATCTGAGTCTAGTTTAATTCATCAAAAATATCTTGTAACAAACAAAATCATATCTACTCAATTTACTCTTTGTAATTCTCTAAGTATACACATACCTGCTCCTATTTCCCCATCATCATTTTTTCACTCAAGTATACTTCAGTTTTCTAGTTTTATCCTATAAGCATATGAATTGTGAGTAGATTTTTGAAAATATTTATCTTTTAATAAATAATTCATAAAATCTTTTACTTCTTTATCACTTTTTACATATCATCAAACTGCTGTATATTTTGATCATCTATCAACTATGATATCTCGAAAAATAATCAACTTTTTTGGTAGTCTACATTCATCATCAGTACTTAGTGAAATTTGATTTTCTTGGAACATAAAAAAGAGTTAATTTTAAAAAAATAATTTGATTTTTATATATAAAATAAGTATAATACAAACACTTAGATGTAGCTCCTTTGGAGTAGACCCCCTTGGCTTAGGCTTTAAGGGGATTTTTTATACTCAAAGCATCAGTTTTATATTTGTGTTAATCATTTCTCTTACTGAATTATCTTTAATTTCTCAAAATATATTTAATTTATCGCTTCATCTTCTAGATCTAATCCTCTTTTTTGAAATACATCTTAATTGTCTTAATTTAATTAGTGATTTATTAGTTAAATTATTGTCATTGTCTGGTAATATCTCAATATCAAATTCATCTATAGACTTTATTTCTCAATCTTTAAAAGAAGTAATAGGAATAACAATTATATCTTCTCCATATTTAGATGAAGAACTTTTAAATACCAAAGATGGTCTAATTCAATTTATTTCAGTTCATATATTCATCCCATAATCCACCATACAAAGTTTCCATTTATTTATTACTTCTAACTTTTCTTTTTCATGATTAATTTTTATTTTCTTATTAAACCAGTTAGAATGTGAATTTATATTATGTTTCTTTTCTTCTTTATTCTCAATAAAATCTATATGTAGATTTTGACTGTATCAATTTTTATATAACTCCTCAAATGTATTTTCTTCCGTAAGTCAGATTTGTATTTTTACTTTTTTAATTTCATTATTCATATTTTTTAAATTATATCTATATACTCATATTATATACATATAACTAAAAATGCAAATATTTGATTTCAAAAAATTATAGTGAAATAAACAAATTTCACTATAATTTTTAAATTCTTTTATACTTTTTTAAAACCAATTCAAGCTCAGATAATTTTTCATTGTTTAATTAGATCAAAATCAAGTTTAGAAAATCATTCCCTTAAAGATTTAAATAAATCCTCTGCTGGAAGTCATGTATCAATATATATCAAATATTCATTTGAACTTTCTTCATCTATTCCGTGAAATTGTACAACGATGTATCAATCTCAATTTGATAATAGTTTTTGTGCAGTTTCTATTGCATCTTCTTCTTTCATTTGAGGAAATTTAAGTAAACATGATTTTAGTAAATCTTTTATGGTTCAAAATTTCAATCTTGCAAAATCTATAACTCTATTTAAAGGAACTTTGATTTCATCAATCAACATTTTCACCTGAAAATCTAGTTCAGAATATTCTCTATAATTTGGATTTCCTCATATATCAAGAACTACTTTAACATAAGAGTTATATAAATCTTCATAAGTTGATAAAGCATTTCAGTTTAGTAAATCATTAAGTCACTTAAAATCTGAAAATCTCAATCTATTTATTTCGTCCATTTCGCCTATATCAGTAAAAAGTTTCAATTTTTGATTATTCATAAAACATATCAAAAAGTAAAATATATTTATAATATAAATATTATTTATTATTTGTCAATTGGATTTTTGGATTTTTTGTATTAAAAAACCAAAAGAAATCTAATATTTTTCACAGTTTTTTAACACTAAATATCATTTTGACATTGTTATAATTATAAAAATAATTACAATTAAAAAATGTATACAAAAGCTATACGAATTATACTATAACAAACTTTTATGAAACAAGCTAAAAAATAAGCTCTCGAAGAAATCCCGAGAGCTAGCAAAACAAAAAAATATTATATTTTTTTAAAAATTGGTAATTTTGATTATATGATATTTTTTAGGATTTCAAGTTTTTCTTATTTTTTGATATTATAAAAGTAAAATTTTAAAATATAATTAATCAAACATGGCAACAAATTGAGAAAAAGACTGACATAGAATATGAGCAGTTAGAAATAGAGAACAAGTTTTTAATCCAAGAACAGAACAATGGGTGAAAATAGACACAGAAACAGGTTTATTTATGGATGTAAAGCAGGATTGAACACCTTTTAAATGAGTAACTAAGAAATAAGTATGAATAAAAATGAATTATGATGATTAAAATGAGAATTAAGAAAATATCTCAATTTATTAAAGGAAGAACTAAAAAATTTGTCTGATGACAAAATATCTAAAATTAATAATGAAATAAGTGGGATATCTAATTTTTATACTAATATATTTGAATGAGAAAGCTGATTAGAAAAACAAATAAATAATTTAATATCAAAATTAGAAAATTATGAAGTAAAATATAATGCTATTAATAGTTATCATTCACAACTTTTAGAATGAAATGAAGAAGAAATTTCTATTAAAGAATATATTGAAACAGTTTTAGAAGAAATAAAAAATTATAAGACAGATTTATTAGACTGAGTAAACTGAAATAAATCTATAAAAGATAAAATCAATACTTCCTTTGTAAAAATAAAAGAATATTATGATTTTATTTATTGAATAGAAGAAGAAAAAAATGAAAATTGAGACATAACAAAAGAATGACAAAAATGATATAAAGAAAAATTAGATAAATTATATTCAGATAAAAATAAAGAATACTGAGAATTAAAAAATCAAATAGAATGATTATTACCAGGGGCTACAAGTGCTTGATTATCAAGTGCTTATAAGGAGATGAAAGACAGCTTTAATTTATCAAATATTTTTTGGAATCTTATGTTCTTTCTTACTTTATGAATTGCCATTTATTTATGAAAAGATATTAAAGTATGAGAAAATTTAGAAAAAACTATTTTAAATATTATTTCACATTTGCCATTTATTTTACCTTTAATTTGGCTTGCATTTTTTTCAAGTAAACAACAAAGTCAAAATAAAAGATTACAACAAGAATATGCCCATAAAGAAAGTTTAGCAAAAAGCTTTGAATGATATAAAAAACAAATAGATGGTTTATGAGAAGATGATAAGTCTACTGAAATTAAAAAAATGTTAATGGAAAATATTGTTAAAATGACTTGAGAGAATCCAAGTAATACATTAGATAAAAATCATTGAACAAATCCTCCAGTATGGGAATATTTATTTTGAAGCAAAGAGAAAAAGTAGCTAAAAATCCTACTCCTTCGGAGTAGGATTTTTTCTTTGTCCCAAAACTTGCAAAATCAAACTTTTTCCATAAACTAAAAAAGCCAAAATTACAACATATATTAATAGATAATAAATAAGAAGGGGGATAATAAATCCCTCACCCTTTCTCATATTTATTATTTGTTAAGGTTGTAGTTTTGGCAAACGAAAAGGATTTATTATTCCCCTTTTTTGTTTGCCTTAACTACTCCTTTTACTATTTATTTTGGCACCTACTTTATATAGTAAGTGCTTTTTTATGACAAAAAAATTTTCAAATCATAATTTAAGAAAGGCAAATAAAAACAAAAATGATGAGTTTTACACTCAACTTTCCGAAATAGAAAAAGAACTTTGAAACTACAAAGAACATCTTAAAGAAAAAACTATTTTCTGTAATTGTGATGATCCTGAAGAAAGTAATTTCTTCAAATATTTTGCTTTAAATTTCAATCACTTATGACTAAAAAAACTTATAGTCACTCACTACGAAACAGAAAAACCAAGCTATAAATTAGAAATCATAAATTGACTGGATTTAAACAATGACTGAAAAATTGACTTAAAAGATACAAATAAAACAAACCTCAAACAAAATTGAGATTTTAGAAGTCAAGAATGTATAGAGATACTAAAGGAAGCCGATATAATTGTTACAAATCCTCCTTTTTCACTTTTTAGAGAATATGTTTCTCAGCTTTACGAATATGGTAAAAAATTTATTATCATATGAAACAATAATGCAATTACTTATAAAGAGATATTTAAATTAATAAAAGATAATAAAATTTGGCTTTGATACAATGTAAACAAAACAATGGAATTTAGACTTGCTGATGATTATGAAAAATGGTCTAGAATAGATGAAACTGGTAAAAAATATGGAAATGTACCATCTATTAGCTGGTTCACAAACCTAGAAATTCAAAAAAGACACGAAGATCTGATACTTTATAAAACTTACAGTGAAAGTGATTACCGCAAATTTGATAACTATGATGCAATAAATGTAGATAAGGTAAAAGATATCCCTATGGATTATAGTTGATATATGTGAGTTCCTCTAACTTTTTTAAATAACTATAATCCTGAACAATTTGAAATTATTGATTGATTAAATCGTTATAGCATATTAGATTGAGCAACAAAAGAAACAAAGTGAAAATATTTATCACAAGTAAACTGAAAAGCTATTTATATAAGAGTAGTTATCAAAAACAAAAAACTTTAATTCCTAACTTCCTACCCTATGAAAATCGAACTAAAAGAAATTCCTATAAAAGAAGTAGTAAAAGACTACAAAAACAATGATGAAGAATGAGTTGTTTGATACTCTTCACTGCTAAACATAAGACCAAAATACCAAAGAGAATTTGTTTATAAAGATAAACAAAGAGACTCAGTTATAGAAACAGTGAGAAAAAATTTCCCTCTAAATGTTATGTACTGGGTAAAAAACACTGATTGAAGTTTCGAAGTTCTTGATTGACAACAAAGAACAATAAGTATTTGCGAATATATTTCTTCTAAGTTTTCTATAAACTACCAGTATTTTCATAATCTAGAAGAAAGTGAAAAAAATCAGATTTTGGATTATCGCCTTATGGTTTACTTCTGTGAATGAACAGACAAAGAAAAACTAGATTGGTTCAAAACTATAAATATAGCATGAGAAAAACTAACAGATCAAGAACTAAGAAATGCAATTTATACTGGAACTTGGTTAACCGAAGCAAAGAAATATTTTTCAAAAACTTCTTGTCCAGCTTACAATATAGCTAGTGATTATATGAATTGATCACCTATCAGACAAGATTATTTAGAAACAGCCATTTCTTGGATTTCTTGATGAAATATAGAAGACTACATGTCAAAAAAACAACTAGAAAGCAATGCAAGTGAATTATGGTTATATTTTTCAAATGTTATAAATTGGGTAAAAGTAATATTTCCAAACTACAGAAAAGAGATGAAGTGAGTTGCTTTTTGAACACTTTACAATGAATTTAAAGATAAAAATTTTGATTCAAAAAAACTAGAAGAAGAGATAAAAAAACTTATGCAAGATGAAGATGTTACAAAGAAATCTGGTATTTATGAATATGTACTTACTTGAAAAGAAAAGTATTTAAGTATAAGAGCATTTACTGACAAACAAAAAAGAGAATCTTACGAAAGACAATCTTGAATTTGTGTAAAGTGTAATTTACACTTTGAACTTAACGAAATGGAAGCAGATCACATAACCCCATGGCATGAATGATGAAAAACAATCGCAGAAAACTGCCAAATGCTTTGTAAAAATTGTAATAGAGTAAAAAGTGGTAAGTAGTAGCTTAATAATAAATTTACACATTTTTTATTATAAAATTTGATTTTCTAGAAATATAAAAAATTATTTTCCGATCATTTCATTTATTTGAAACTCAAGTCATAGTATTTTTAGAAACTTTGAAAGAGTTGTTATAGAAAAATTTTGATTTCATTTTTCCATTCTTGCTATCACTGATTGGGTAGTATTTGCTAATTTTGCAAGTTCTAGTTGTGACAATCATTTTTGTTCTCTAGCTTTTTTAATCCTCTGAGCGATCATATATTTAAGCCATTCTTGATCATAAAGTTCTTTAATATTTGGATTTTTTTCAAAAACCTCTTTTTTATAATCTTCAAAAGTATAAACCATAATTTAAAAATTAAAAAAATAATATATAGCATATATGCTATATATTATTTAAATATTTACATTTTGCAAATATTTTATAATTTAATATTTTTCAAAAAATTATTTTTATAAGCTATTACTCTATCTAATGTAGAATTATCTAATTTTTGATTCTTTTTTATTATTCAATCTAGTAAAACAATCTTTTGATTTTGAATAGTAAAGTAAAAAATCCTGGAAATATTTGTTGATTGTTTTATTCTCAATTCATAGATTTTATCTAGTATATATTTAAAATCATCGTTTCATAATCTATCAAGAGATAATAAATCAATTTTTTGCAATATTTTTGAATGTAAAACAGGATTTTTGTATTTTAAATCATCAAGAAAATCTTTTACAGGAAATTTTCAATTTTGTTTTTTATAAAATATTATTTCTTTCATAAAGTTTTATTATATCTATATACTCTTATTATATACATATAATTTAAAATACAAATGTTATAGTAATAAGAAATTAGAAAAAATAGATTTAATAATACTTCTTGTCTACAATAACTTATATAAATATTTTTGTCTACAATGTCTACAATCAAAGTATTGTCTACAATGCAAATATAGTAGACAATATAGGTATTTTTATTTTAAGAATATCTATTTAAAGCAATTTGTCTATAATGAATATCTATAATGAATGTCTATAATCCTTGTTTATAATGACTTTATTTTACACTTCTTATTTCAAGCATCACACATCTTTTCAACTGCTTTTAATGCATCTGATAATCAATTTAATCACTCATTTATTTCTTCATAACTTATAACAATTGGGGTTCTACTCTGATAGTTTTTGAAGAATTTAGAGTTCAAGCTACTAGTAATCATCTTTTGAAATACTCAGCTGATACTTTGTATCATATATCATTATTTACAAAATATTGTCATAAAAGAAGTCATTTTCATGTGATTTTTGTGTTTTATTATTTCAATCCATTTTTTTGCATACTCTAGTGCCTCTTTTTTGTCTTTCATTTTTATTTTTAATTTTAAATTTACTTAATAAATTTTACTATAAATTTAATTTTAAAGTAAAAAAAGTAGAATAGTTTTTTTCTATTCCACTTTTTAGGGGCAGTTCAATTTAGGATTTATTTTTTTATTCTATAACTGATTTACTTTGATTTTTTAAACTAGGATCAAATATAGTAAAATCTATGTTTGGTACAAGTAGATCAATCATCAAAGATTTTGTTAAAACTTTATAACAATTATCTGATTTATCTTCATCACAAGAAGTTTTTTCTTTTAATGATTTGATTGATGAAAAATCAAATTTTCATTTTTTGTATAAATCTTTCACTACTATATTTCAAGTAGTTTTATCAAAATAAACATCTTTAGTTTGTATATATTTTATTTTATCAACATATCAATATTCTCATCAAAGCAAGTTTTGAATTCACATATTATCTTTTCAATAAATTTTATTGTTGAACTCATCAACTTTTTGTTTTACGTCAGAAAAAACTGAATCGTTTGATAATTCCTTATATTTCAAAAACCATTCATCACTAAATTCATCTGTAACTCATGATAATTTCATATTCATATAAGTTACAAATACTTCAGTTTTATCATAATCTACATATTGATCCAAAGGTATTTCCATTTCCTTAAACAAATCATACATACTAACTTTTTTTCAATCTATTTCTATGAAATTATTTTTGTATAAACAAGTATACTCTCCTCATTCACAAGTATATTTTGTATTAAAACTGTAATTGTATGTAAATCTAAAATAATCATATAAAAACTCTTTCCATTTTATAGGTTTATCTGGACTTAAAAATAGAGAGTTTTTAACTAAATTATATTTAACAAGTTTTTTTAATACTTTTTTATAATTATCAGATTGATATTTTATATCTTTGAAACTAAGAGGAACAATATTTTCATATACATTTACAAGTTTTGTTTCACCATCTCAAAATTCTTCAAGTACAAGATTATTTTCTAAATATTCAAGTGTTGTTGCTAGATTTTTTTCGATTTTTTTCTTATCTGAAATTAGCTTTCATTTCAGAAAAAATTCTTTACTATTTGTTCAAAGTATATCTCCATAAATATTTATAATACATATATTTTGCATAATATCTTTTCATTTTTCATCTACTACACGATAATCATCATTTTTACAAGCAATATATCATTTATGTCATGCTATAGATATCATTGACTTATAATCATTCTCGATTTTTAGAGTATCATTTTTATATATTTCTTCTATATCTTTTCATTTTCAATCATCAACTAAAAAATCTGATACTTCAAATTGAAAATAATCATATAAATTTCAATAATAATTTAAAACTACTCAATCTTTATCACTCAAAACAGTTCATTCCAAAACTGATAGATTAGGAGAATTTAAATCAAAAGAAAATCAAACATTTACCAAAGTTTCTTTATTGAAATTGATTAATGAAAATACTTTATCTACATTTGATTTTACTATCTTATTTTTTTCTGAATCTTCAAAAGCTGGTTTTTCAACAACCATTGTAATCATTTTATTATTTCATATTCTAGCTATATATAGATTGTAATCAGATGATTCTCACATAGTAGTATCTCATATATAAACTGGAGTATAAAATTCTATTCATCAAATCTCTTTTTTTATAAGTTTTTGCCAAGACTTACTATAATATCTATTTTTTTCTAGATAATATAAAAAATCTTCTTCTGTATTTAACTCTGCAACTCAATCAAGAGATATATATAATGAAGAAACAAAATATTCTCATTCTAATTTTGGTTTAAGAATAAATCATTTATCTTCTATATAATTCTTAAACTCATAATCTTTTGAAAAAGTAAAATTTAAAAATTTATCACTTAGTTTTAAATCATTATTAATTTTATCTAGTTTTAT
>DYHI01000041.1:0-3561 GCA_020724225.1 Candidatus Altimarinus sp.
TTTAGCCGTAGTAATTTTATGAAAATTTACTACACAACCTGATAGGTTTGTACACTTAATTAATTTAATTTTTAAAACAACAAATATGAAGAGTGAAATAACAAAAATAATTGAATCAAAGATAAAATCTTGAATAGAAAAAAATGAAATTCAGAAAGAACTTAGTTTAAAATATAACAAATATGAATATCTTGATATTTTAGCAAATTATCCAGATATTGAATCAATGAGAAAATACAAAAAATTAAATAATTTATTGATTATAATTATATCTATTTTATTTGTATTTAAAATTATTTTACTAAGTAATATTAACTTAAATTATTTTATAATATGATTAATTATATTAATTTTTATTTATACAATAATCCTTAAATGATTATTCTTATTTAAGCATACAACATACTTTAATATTCTAATGCTTACACTTTTATGATTAATGTGAAGTATAAATAGTTTTGAGCAAAATTATTTATATATTATTGATATATCTTTATGACTTATCATAGCTATAATAACATTTTATTTAATTAAAAAAATTTATAAAAAGAATAATAACAAATAATCCAATTATACAAATTTGAATTGTAGCTTTAATTTTTTCATTAACCCTTTTAAATAATTTGAAACTTCTTCTCATTCAAAAGGACCATAACTAATATTTTCTGGATCATCTACAAGTTTTTGCAACATAATTGTTGGGTCTTTTTTAGTATAAACTCTTTTCTTTGTTATATTTATTGATGTGAAAGATACCTTATTTCAAAGCCTTTTTACTACATTATCTGGTACATTTTCTATTGTAATTGTTGTCATATTTTTATGATTAAATTTTAATTTATCTTATTATATTCAGTTTTTTCATTTTACAAAAAATTATTTTACTTTATAATCTGCTAAACTCTAATCTAAAAACTCCAAACTCTTATGAAACTAATCATCCAAATTCCCTGTTTAAACGAAGAAAAAACACTTCCACTAGTTCTTGCTGAAATTCCTAAAAAGATTGATTGAATAGATGTGATTGAAACTATGATAATTGATGATGGATCAACTGACAAAACTATAGAAGTTGCAAAAAGTTTAGGAGTAAATCATATAGTTAAACATATTTGAAACAAATGACTTTGAGTTGCTTTTAAATCATGACAAGAAAAGGCACTAGAACTTTGAGCAGATATACTTGTAAATACAGATTGAGATAATCAATATCCTTGAATTTATATAGCAGATTTAGTAAAACCAATTATAGATTGAAAAGCTGATATAGTTATATGAGATAGACAAACAAGTAAAATAAACCATTTTTCAACTGTAAAAAAATTATTTCAATGGCTTTGAAGTGGATTAGTTAGATTTCTATCAGAAACTGATGTAGCTGATACAGTAAGCTGATTTAGAGCTTATAGTAAAGAATCACTTCTAGAGTTAAATGTATCATCTAGATTTAGTTATGTACTTGATACAATAGTTCAAGCATGAGCAAAATGATTAAGAGTAGAAAGTGTAAAAATAACTACTCATGCTCCAACTCGTGAATCTAGACTTTTTAAGTCTATTTGGCAACATATGAGAAAATCACTTGTAAATCTTTTTAGAGTTTACTCTATGTACAACCCAATTAAGATATTTTCACTTTTTGCACTTCCGTTTTTAGTTGTATGAATGGCTTGAATTACTAGATTTTTATACTATTTTTACCTAAATCCTGTAAATACTTGAAAAGTCCAATCACTTATACTTTCGTGAGTTTTTTTACTTATCGCAATACAGTTTTTTGCAATGTGAATTATCTGAGATCTGATAGCAAAAAATAGAAAATTAGCAGAAGATAATTTGTATTATACAAAGAAAATGTATTTTAGTAAAAAATAGTTATGTTTCATAAAATCATTTCTTCATTACTTATTTTTTTCATAATATTTTCAAATTTTTCAACATCTTTTGCTGACGAAACAAAAATTCCTGACATAAAAATCACTCTTCAAAATCCTAGCTATTTACTTGATAAAGAACTAGAATTGGAGGAGTATTTTTGTGATAAAAGTAAGGGTGAATGCAAAGTAAATTTTGATTTAACTACTACCTTTTGAAGTTCTATACCTAGTACTTTTGCTTGTGAAAACAACTTTTCTTTTACTACATGAGAAGAAGTAAAGTGCAATCCAAATACTATTACTTTTCCAAATTGAATTTATAGTATAACATTTAAGATATATGAAAAAACAAATCCTGAAAATTTCAAAACAAAAAACATCATTATAAACAATGAAATAACTACTATTGAGATTCCTGATGTAAACATAGAAATTCAAAGTTGATTAAGTAGTGAAAATTGAATTAATAAATGTAGTAATCAAAATGATTGTAAGCTAAACCTTAATTTAGAAAATCTTTTTTCAGAATATAACATATCAAACTATGTTTGCGAATGGGATTTTTGATGATGAATTTTTGAAACTATAGATACAGATAAAAAATGTAATCCATGATATGTTTCATACTGAACTTGATATTTTAGTGTGAATGCAAAAGTTTACCAAAAAGATAAAAAAGAGAATTTTAAAGAGTGAATTTTAATTTTTGAAAATATAGTTGAAGATTCTGAAACAAACTCAGGAGAACAAGATAATAATGAAAGTTTAGTTTCTGACAATTTAATAGATTCTGAATCAAGCTCGGAATGACAACTTAGTACAGATTCAGAGTCAAATTCATGATGATTAAATCTTTTACAAATACCAGATGTAAACATAGAAATCCAAAGTTGACTTGAACTTATAAATTGAAATTATGAGTGTAAAAACACTGATTGTAAAATAAATCTAAATTTAGAAAATCTTTTTACATGAACTTATGATAAAACAAATTATAAATGTCTTTGGAACTTTTGATCTGGAACATTTGAAACACAAGACACAGACAAAAAATGTAATCCTTGATATGTAAATTATTGAACTTGAAATCAATTCATAGAAGCAAAAATTTATGAAAAATGAAATGAATTAAATTTCAAAACATGAAGTTTAAGTTTTATGAATTGAAATAGTAAAAATTTAGAAACAAGTTTATGATGATCATCAGGTACAGAAAGTTGAAATTATGACAATTTAACATATTCCTGATCAAGTCAGGAATGACAAGTTTCAAATTTTCCTTCAATAAAAATTAACTTTCAAAATCCTAGTTATTTGGTAGATAAAAACACTGAATTATCAGAGTATGTTTGTGATTCAAAAGAAAGTGAATGTAAGATAAACTTTGATTTAAGTGAAAGTTTTTCTTGATTTACTGAAACCCATTATAAATGTAATATTATTCTCCCTTTCGAAAGTTCAGAAAAAGAAAAATGTAATCCTAATACAATAACTTTTCCTATTTGAGAAAGTGAAGTTTGATTTAAAATTTATGAAAAAAATAATACTGAAATTTTTACATGAAAAACTATAATTATCAAAAATGAAAAAAGTATTCAAAAATCATGATGAGGTTGATCTAATAATTATATTGAAGACATAAAAGATATTATTTTACAATCATGATGAAATAAAATATTAAACA
>DYHI01000041.1:3571-10149 GCA_020724225.1 Candidatus Altimarinus sp.
TTTTGAATGTAATGATGAAGTTTGTAAAATAAACTTAAAATACGAAAAAAATTATAGAGATATTTGCCTTTGGGATTTTTGATGATGAAATTTTAAAGAAAAATACTTAAACACCTGCAATCCTTGAACAATTTATTATCCGCCATGAACATATAATATAAACTTAAAAGTATTTAAAAATTGAGATTTATCTATATTTTCAAGCAAAAATATAAAAATAATAAACAAATTTATAGACATACAAAAAGAACAAAATATTGCTCCAATAGCAAAAATAACTATTCAATGAACTATTTGAAAAAACAAAGAATTAATTTGAAATAAATTAATCTGTAAAAACTCAAAAACTTGTAGTGTAAACTTTGATTGAAGAGAATCTAGTGATGCAAATAGTGATAACTTAGATTTTTTTTGGGATTTTTGAAATTGAGTTTATGAATATAAATCAAATCCAAAATGAGTTGAATATTTACCATGAAAATATAAAATTACTTTAGAGGTTACAGATAAATATTGAGAATCAAGTAATGATTATTTTTTTGTAGAAGTTTATGAAAAAGAAATCGAAGAGTTAAAAATAAATGAGAATATATCAAAATATATAAAAATAGTAGAAGCACTACCAAACCCAATATGAAAAGAAGAATGAGAGTGGATAAAAATAAAAAACAATTCTCTAAATTTCATAAATATAAAATGATTGGAACTAGATGATAAAGTTTGAGCTTGAAGTAAATCATACAAAATTGATTATGACTTAATACTACTTCCCTATCAAGAAAAAAAGTTCTATAAATCTGAAACAAAAATAAATCTAAATAATAGTTTTGACGAAGCTAATCTAGTCTATAACAAAATAGTTATTGATAGTTTAGTTTGGAATTATGAAGTTCCAGAGTGATTTATAGTAAAAAAAGATATACAAAATGAAAAAGTTAAAATAATAGATGTAATAGATTGAGATACAATAACTATACAATACTCAGATTGAAAAAAAGAAAAATTGAGACTTATCTGAGTTGATACTCCTGAAACAAAACATCCAAAAAAAGAACTTGAATTCTATTGAAAAGAATCATCAGATTTTACTAAAAAATCACTATTTTGAAAAGAAATTGAACTTGAATTAGATGTAGAAAATTATAGAGACAAGTATGGTAGATTACTTGGATATGTATGGGTAGAAACAGAATGACAAAGTCTAATAAATTTTAACCAACTTTTGATAGAAAAGTGATATGGAAGAGCTTATCTTAGATTTCCTTTTAAATACTCAAAAGAATTTGAAAAAGCTGAAAAAGAAGCAAAGAAAAATAAACTTTGAATTTGGTGAAATGAGGAAATGATAAAGGAAATAAAATTGATAGAAAAACTTGAAAAAGAATTGGATTTTAAAAATGAAAAATATCTAGAAATTTGAGACTATAAATTATTTATATGAAAATTAACTAATTATTTTAGTTTTGATTATTTTTGAGAAAAAAGTAAATATCTTTTTAGTTTATTAAAAAAAGAAGAAATATCAGAAAAAGAAATACTAAAAGAATTTGATTTATTGATAAAAGAAACTATTAAACTTGAATCTGCAAAAATTGTAAATACTCAAAATAAAAAAATTATCTCATACAAAACTTCAAAATTAAAAAGCTGATTGAAAATAACTTGAAATACATATCCAAATTCTGAAATAAAACTAATATTAAATGATTTTGAATACAAAACTAATTCTGATGAATTGTGAAATTATTTATTTTTACTTACTGAAAATCTTACAGTTTGAGAACATAAAATGCAATTTCTAGTTTCAAATCCAGATTGAGTTAGCTCATATCTAGCACCTAGAAATCTCACACTAAGCAAAGATTATATATTTTGAGTACAAGATTATTTTATCAAACAGGCAAATAAAAAATTAAAAAGTAAAAAAACAAAAAAAACCGTAAAAATTGCAAAAGCAGCAGTTCCAAAAAAACTTAAATATGACATCAAAGATACTAAAAAAGAAGTTTCACAAAGCGAAACTTCTAAAGATAAGTCAATTTTAATATTTCTACTAACTTTACTTTTATGAATATTCTGAGTAGTTTTGATAAATAAAGTTGACTAAGTAGTTTTCTTCAAATAATCTCAAACTCAAGACATAGTTATTGTAACTCATTCAAGTCTCAATCTGGTAGTTAAATCATCCAAAACAACTTGAAGATATTTAACAATTGTTCTTGATCATAATCAGGTATTTTTAAATGATGATAAATCACAAGAATAAAATGTATTTAATAAATAATTACTTTTTTTTATTGCACTTGGTAATGATTTAAAATATTTAATATCAAAATATGGATCTTCAACTTCAATTAAATTTTTAATTGACCATGTTAAAAATTTTATTCTACACTCTTCTGATTTTCTTTTTGCTGATTCTATTGCCTTATCTGGGTGCATAATTAACACTTTTTTTGTTTGTTGTCTTTCATCATACTCTTTTAACTTCCATCAAAATCTTTTTAATACTTTTTCTAGTCATGATTTATCTTTGTAATTTAATCATTTAGAATTTATTCTATCAAATATAGTTTCCAAAGATAATGGTTCTTTTCCATAATATAATCCAATTAAATAATATATAGGATCTAAATTTTTTACTTGAAATTCAGCTTCTAGATTTTTCTTTAATTCTTCAAATTTTTTCAAAACTATTCACATTTTATTTCACTGTCATCATCTTGCAACTGAAGCTTTTAATGCTCACATACTATTTATAACTCAATCTCAAACTAGATTTGGATGAGATAATAAATTTCTATCAAAAATAAATTCTTTTTTAAACTCTCAAACATATCATTCTCCACCTCAATCTCATATATTTACTCAAACATTACTAATCATAATTTTTTATTTGGATTAAATTTTTCATATTTTTATTATAATATACATTAAATATTTGTAAAGTTTTTTATTTTATGATAAAATTAAATAAATAATAAATAAAAACAAATTATGATAGATTTTTTAATAATTCAAATTGACTTTGTCCAAAATTTTTTTGTAAATTTCTTAACAAATCCTTGGGAAATAGTTTGAATATTTGCCCTCATATTTATGTTTTTGTCATTTAGTGTAACAAATGATAAAAAAATGTTTATACTTCTTGCTATTTGTTCTTGATTTTATTCAATACACTTTTTTTGACTTTGACTTATAACTGCATGATATATCAATTTGCTTGATATTATCAAAAATTTATCCGTTATCAGATTTAAGAAAAATATATCAATTTTCACTTGATTTTCTGTAATTTATCTAATTGTATGATGACTTACTGCAAACTGAGATATACTATCATTTTTGCTTACAATAGCAACTATAGTATCGATGTATGCAGCATTTTTCTTTAGATGAATTACTCTCAGACTAGTTTATCTATGAGTTATTTTTATCTATATGACTTATACTGTAGTTTGAAACTCTATTTCATGAAGCATATCAAATTTGGTTATGATAATAAGTATTTGTTTATCTATTTATCTTATTTACAAAAGAAGATGATTTTGGTGAAAAGTTAGGTATTATAGATTTTTAATATCAAAAAACATAAGAAAATTCATAGGATTTAGATACAGAAGAGTTAAATTTATAAGATAAAAATAAAAAATGGAAAATATACCTAATAGTATTGAAAAATTCAATGAAGAATTAATTGAACTAACTAATGATTTTATATCAATTAGTAGAGATTTTATATTGTATGAATCTGGATGAAATTTAGAAATATGAAAATATAAACATAGTAACAAAAAATTTCCAAAAGTTTTTGAGTTATTATTAGAAAATGATATTTCATCCTATCCTGAAACAATCATAAATGATTTTGAAAAACTACTTACTAAATTAAGAGAATTAGCAAAAAATATAAAAAATAATTCTTTAGATGAAAGAGAAAAAATCTGAGAATCTATAAAAAATTTATTTTTAGTATCAGAAATAAGACTATGATTTAACTTACCTGAACACTTCAAAGAAATATTTTTTAAAGCAATTTGATTCTGAGATATGTACTTCAATAAAATTGTAGTAGCAGAAGCAAATGAGGCGATAATGAAGGCTATGGGGAGGTAAAAATCATAGTAAAAACAAAAAAATGCAAAAAAATATTTTTTGCATTTTTTCTAACTAAAGTGATTATTTTATCTCCATAGTTTTTACAACTATTTTTGCAACTTCAGCTCTAGTTATATTATCATATGGTCTAAATATAATTTTTCAATTTAATATCTGTCAATTTATTATTCATAATTCTTTTGCTTTCTCTATATATTTAATAGCCCATCATTCTACATCTGAAAAACTAGATACTGATTTTTCATCTACAGTAAATCATCAAGCGATTATAAGCATTTTCATTGCTTCAGCTCTAGACACATTACTTGTAGGTCTAAAAGTTTTATTTTTTCAATCAATTATTTTAAACTCCAAAGCTTTTGATATAACTTTTGCTTCCCAAGAATCTCTTTTTACATCAATAAAAGGAAGTTTTGAAGTTTCTGAATCTGAATAATCAATATTCATTGATTTTAATACCATTTTCAAGTATTCAACTCTAGAAGAAGGTTGATCAGGTCTAAATGTATTATCATCATATCAATTTGCAATTCACATTTTAATTATCTTTTCTATGTAATTTTTTGCAAATGATTTATTTATATCTTTGATTATTATTTCAGTTCAATCATCTTTTTCTATAGTAATAATTTTATCCTCAAATTCATTTTCATTTCATCAAACTAAAGAATTATTATCCCCTCAAACTATTTCATCAATAATTTTATTAATATTTACTTCGCTTGTAGTTCAAGTTGAAGTTTCATTTTCAGAATTAGTTTTTATTTCACATGTTTTTCAAAGATTTCATCAATCACAACTTACTCAAGTTTTTCTGTACAATTTGAAAACTCAAGCTACTTGTTTACATTCAAGTTGAGAATCTAAACACACAGATAAAGTTGATCATCATCATCATCATCATCAACCACCACTACTACCTCAGCTACTTCATCCTCATCAACTACTTTGTAAAACACAAGTATTTCAAGATAAATTATATCCCGAATTACAAGTTATATCACAAGTAGTAGAATTTACTATCCCATTTGTAACTGTTGAAGGATCACAAGTTGGAGTAGTTGTATCCAAATTTAAATCATATTGACAAACTTCTGATACAAAAGTTATATTTGTATTTGCAGGACAAGTGTATGTAAACCCTGTTATATTAGCAGATGATAAATCATAAGTTAATCATCAAGTTATCAGTTTATATGATAAACTTCATGTAAATTGATTAAGAGTCAACTTATTATCAAATGCAGTATTTCATCCATATTGTCAATTTGATATAGTTATTTCTCAAAGTTTAGTAGAATTTGCATAAACTTCAACAGTTCAGCTATTTATTGATGTGCTTCAATTTTTTACTGTTCACCAAATAGACATAGGAAAATTTGGTAAAGTATCGGCAAATACAGATAGATTTAATAATAATGTAGTCAACAAGATACCAGAAAGTATTTTTTTATTCATAATAATTAGTTTTAAAAAGTAATATATATATTATGACAAGCTTAAAGTAAAAAACTAAAAGCTTATCATAATTTTTGAAACTAATTATTCATTACCTCAGTAAATTCAATCAGCAGACATAAATACTCCATAAGCTTCTCCGATTTGATAATCTGAAGCAGTAGAGAAAGTAGTATGTACACTATTTCATCCACTTGTACCATTTGTTAAATCTACTTTTGCAGTAGCAGAACTTCCAATAGTATTAAATGGGTTTGAAGTAGTTGTTACTCAAAGTATATTCCATCAAGCACTTAATGATTTTTGGTGTAATCTTTCTGGAGCAGTTAATCAAGTTTTTGCTGTAAGATATGCATTTACATCTGATCAAGAAGTATTGTTAACCAAAAATCAAGCAAGAGGAAGTATAGTTCAAGTACTAACTGTTATTTGACTATATATTCATCCTTCAAGTTTATAAAATGTTAATCAAACTCAAGCATTAGAAAAATCTATAGCATTTAGAGTATTTGGAGTAGAAAATACATTCCATCCTTGTTTAAGATTTACAACTGTATCAGCAGCATCATAAGCAGCTTGTTTAGAAGCATTAGTATTATCAGCTGTTGTTTTTCTAGCATCAAATTTAGTATCATTTCCTGATAATGATTTATAATCAGCTATGGCAGTTTCAGCAGATGTTTTTTGAGTACTAGCAAAGTTAGCAGAAGTATAAGTTAAAGCTACTCTTGCTTCATAAGCACTTAAAGCAGATTCAGCAGCAATGTCTGTTAATAATACTAAAGCAGAGATAGCATCATTAATCGCATTTGTTTTTGCAATAACTTCAGCATTTGTTGTTTCAGGTAAAGCTAAAGCAGTAGTAACAGCTGAGAAATCAACATAATCAGCAGGAGTTAATCCATTTGCAGTAGTAGTTGCAGTATTTAAAGCAGCTTGTCAAGCAAATACTAAAGCAGAGATAGCATCATTAATCGCATTTGTTTTTGCAATAACTTCAG
>DYHI01000042.1 GCA_020724225.1 Candidatus Altimarinus sp.
AATTTTATGAAAATTTACTACACAACCTGATAGGTTTGTACAGCTAATTTCAATAGCTTTTTTAATTTCTTCAGTAAAGTATTTATTTATATCTGTTTTTAAATATTTTTTATAAAAATATTCTGCTGTCATTTTTACTACTTCAACATATCAATATTTATTCTCTTTTAAATAAGGATTTTTTATAATTTTTCAATTACATGAATCTTTAACAAGTTCTGGTAAGGCATAAACATTTGTTGTAATTACTCAAAGTCATCTTGAAAGAGCCTCCAAAGCAACCATTCAAAGAGATTCAAAATAAGTTGGGAAAACTAAAATATCATAAAAAGACATTTTTTCTAAAATATCATCTCTTTTTATTTGTCATAAAAATGAAATTCTTTTATCAAACGAATACTTTTTTACTATTTCATCTGATTTGAATCAAATTATATCTAATGATATTTTTGTGTTTTCTATTTGAGAAAAAGCCTTAAGTAAATCAAATAATCATTTTCATTTTCATCAAAATCATACAAAAAGAAATTTTATAATATCTGATTTATTTTGATTATCTATACTTGTTTTTACTCTAGGGTATAAAACTTTTGTTTTAGATTTAAAAGCTTCTCAAAATTCATCTATAAATGTATTTCTACAAGCCTCTGAAATACAAACAATAACTTTACATCTGTCAGATTTCAAAAATTGTTTAATTATCAATTTATAAATCCTAAAAGCAAAATAGTTATAAAAAGTTAAAACATATGGATTATCTAATTCTATAATGAATTCCTTTTTAGAAAATAATGGAATATCTCACCAAGTATAAATAATATCTGCTTTTTCTGATTTTTTAGGCAAAACTCTAAAATTTATCAATGGAATTTTTCAAACAAAATATGAGATAACTTTATATAAAAAAGGTGTTTTATTTACTATTTTTATATTATCTATCTTTTCTTTTTTTCAATCCAAAGGAGATAAAACTTCAAAATATTTTGAGGAAAAATACACAGTATTTTTTTGTCTTTCTCTATGAAAAGATTTTTGATGAAAATATATTGTTTTCATGATTTATTTATTTTTTAGTAAAATATCACAGGAGATAAATTAATAAGATTTTTAATTATTAAACAATATCTTTTCAAAATCTTCTTCTATTTTTTCAATTTTAAATTTTTCAAATCACACTTTATTTTGTTGAATTTTATTCAAATTATCATAAATATATATAAAACTTTCTTCATAATTATGCAAATCAAGTAAAACTCAATTTTCTCAATAATATGGATATTTAATATTTTTCAAATTATTATCATAATTTCATATAATACATTCTTTTGCTCATGAAACAAAATTGCTAGTTATTATAGGGATATTACAAGCTATAGATTCTCATAAAACATTTGGAAATCATTCTATTTTTGATGCATAAATAAAGTAATTTGAAATATTTAAGTATTTAAATACATTTTTTTGAGATCAAAGAAATATTATATTTTCTTTTAATCATAAGTTTTTAGTTAAATCTTGTAATTTTTGTTTCTCTGGTCAATCTCAAATTATTAAATATATCCAGTCTTTGTCTTTTAGTTTTGAAAATGATTTCAATATAATACTGTGATTTTTTTGCCAAACTAATCTTCAGACTGTTATAAATATTTTTTTTCAAGCTAACATATTTTTTAATTCACTATCTACTTCTTCATTTTTTAATTTATTAATTTTTTCTAATTCAATAGGATTATAAATTGTTATGATTTTATTTAAAGGTATATTTAAATAATTTGCTAAATCATATTTATTTTCTTCACTATTAACTTTTATTTTTTTACCTTTAGGATATAGAAATTTTATTAATAATTTATAAATCTGTCATATAAATCAACTAAAAAAATATATGCTAATTTCAAAAGCTATAATTGCATTTTTATTAGATAAAATATTTACAAAATTTGCGATCTCTAAAGAACTAATTCATGATTTATAATTATTTTTATTCAAATGCTTTTTAAACTTTAGTACATAATATGGAATTAACAAAAACATTAATAAATTATTTTTAACATTTGATAATGAAATATAATTAACTCAATTTGGTAAATCATAAAAATTTACATTTTTTAATGTAATCAAATCAACTTGATAATCTTTTGATAATTCAGAAGAAATAATTGATACTACTCTTTCTGCTCATCATGCTTCCAATGAATTTATTAGAAAGAATATTTTCTCTTTATTCATTATAAATTTCTATACAAATTAAAATATTCATCAACAACCTTATCCCAATCAAATCTTTCTTTTACATAATCTCTAGATTTTCATCTCAAACTCTCATAATTCAATATAGCTTTTTCTAATCATTTTTCAAGTTCCAGAACATTTCATTTTTCAACTATTATTAAATCATATTCATCTGATATATCCTTTGTTCCTCATACATCAGTAGCAACAACTACACATCAAGACAAAAGTCATTCTAAAACTGTTGTAGGAAGTCATTCTTGAAAACTTGGATTTATTAAAATATCCACTGTTGGTAAAAAAATATTTGCAATATATTCTCTACTTTGAAATCATAGAAATTTAATATTTTCTCAAGATATAGATTCTAGATATTTTTTTTCATCTCAATCTCAAACTATTTCCAAAATAATATTTGGATATTTTTTTTGTAAATTTTTAAATGAATTAATTAGCAATTCTACTCATTTTAGTTTTACAAGTCTTCAAACAAATCAAATTTTTATAATATCTCAATTATCAACTCGATTTCATGGACTGAATTTTATTCAATTATAAATAAAATCTATTTTGCTTTCAATTATTTTAGATCTCCGTATCAAGTCCGAAGATGACAATAAAAGAACGAATTTTCTTACTCATTCACTAATTGCAACTATTTTATCCGAATTCTTAAAAATCCATTTTCAGATAATTCTATCATAAATATAAGCTATTTTACTTTTTATTTTACTTCAAAGTTTTACATAATCGCTTCAATGCTCTACATGTACCCACTTCAATTTATGATATTTTGAAAATAATCATCACAGTAGTGAAGATAAAAAAAATCTTGTATGAGTTTGAACTATAATTTTATCCTTGTTCCCATCGCCTATAAGGAGAGGGGCTAGGGGTGAGGTCAATATCTCCCAAAACTCTTTTTTCCAAAACTTTGGAACTGGAAAATTTGAAATTAAATCAAATGCAGGAAGTAAATAAACTATATATCACTTTTGTTTATATCAAATAGGAATACTTTTATTAGATCCCCGGATCAAGTCCGAGGATGACAATTTTGATATAAATTCATTTTGCCCAACATCAAAAACCACATTTATTACTTCACCATAATCTTTTGCAACATAAAACTTTGAAAACTCTTCTGCAACAGTTTCAAGTCATCATTTATGAGGTGGAAAATATGGTAAAAATTGGATAGTATTTATTTTTTGCATATTAAAATTCAATTATATCTCATCTATCAAAATCTTTTGAATAAACTACAAACTTATTATTTACTTTCTGTAATATTTCTTTATTTAAAACAAGATTTTCTCAATATTTTTTATCTTTTTTTAATACAAAAAATATAGGAATAATTTTATTATTATCATTTACAATTCATATTCATCTCAGACTTACTCATTTAATAGTAATTTTAAATTTTATAAATGGGTTAACAAGATTTATTATTTTTGTTGATTTTAATCTCAAAACCAAATCTTGATAAGTTAAATTATAGTTTTTAAAATCTTTTTCAAAATCTTGTATGAAATTTTTAGATAATATTATTTTCATGAAATACTAGAAAAAAAAGTATTAAAATTACTTAAAGATGTTATTTGTTTTATTTCATCATCATTCATGCTTGTCATCATATCCTCATCTATACTTATATCAAGCCTTTTTTCTCTAGAAAATTTTATTAAATACATATTTAATACAGTAGAGAGATTGGTTCCCATAGACCTAGCTATATTTGATGCTTCCTCTTTTAAATCTTTATCTATTCTAACATTTACATTTACTTTTGTAGACATTTTATTTACATTAGATTATATTTTATTTACAAAATTATTATAACTATATTTTTGCAAAATCAAATTTATTATTTCTTGATATAAACTTTTCATCACTTATGCGGTGGAAAATATGGTAAAAATTGGATTATATTTATTTTTTGCATAGTTTAAATAGTTTCTATAAAATCCCTAAAATTAATAATTCTATCAATTTCATCTTTATTTATCAAAAATGGTTTAACATCATTTGAAACTTCTATTAAATTTAGATCTGAACAGAAATCTCTTAATTTTTGTTTTAATTCTAAAGTATTTGAAATTCAAATTTTTTCTTTTAAATATTCAAAATTCGGTTTAGTTAAGTTATAAAGATAAACTATATCAAAAAAATCTCTTCATTTTATCCTTTTTCTATCAATAAGTGCATGAATCTTTTTTGATAAAATTATATCTATAGGGCAAACATTGATAAGTTTATAAACATCAAACTTATCTAATATTTTTTTATCTGATACATATTGATATTCTTGCTTTACTGTATCTATTTGTATTAGAACTTTTTCATCTTCATAAGCACTAAATCATAGTTCTTTTAATATTTTTGGTAATCTTATGTAACATCTATATGCTCATTTAAACACATTTTTAATTTCAACTTCAAATCATAAATTCTCTAACTCATATTTTAGTAAATTTGATAAGGCATCAAAATCATCCACAGATAATCAAAAATTATCAAAATCTAAATCTTCACTAAACCTATTTGAATTATGAATCAACCTTATAGCTGTTCATCATAAGAAAGAAAGGTTACTTCAAAATTTAGAGGAAAAGATAATATTTAATATTTGATACTGTAAATACTCTTTAAGCAGAAATTGTTCAAAGATTTGTTGCTTTAAAGGATAAAAAGATTTAATATATTGAATTTGAATCATTTTTTAAATAAGTTAGTAATTTATTAATTTTTTTTGTTATTACAGGACTTTGGTATAGTTTTGTATATTTATCTAATTTATCAAAATCCATTTTTTCATTTAATAAATTTTTATTCCATCTAAGGAGTTCAAAATCATCCTCATTTGATATTTGATGATTTAAGTATAAGTAATCCAAAATAGCCTTTTCAAGTTCTGCAATCAAAAATATATTTTCTTGCATTTTAACAAGATTATATCACCAATATAAACTAGGTTTAATTTTTCTATATGAAAAATGTCATATTTGAGTATTGTAATCTATAGTTTTTTTTGTTACTACAGCTGTAATAGAAAATGTTTGTTCCGGAATAATTCAGTAATAATTAAATGCACTTTCTAAAGATATGTATGAAGGAAAATAAATTTTATTAGATACTTGATAAAGCAAATTTTGATTTATTTGTACCTCTGAAGTCAAATAATATCATCTAATTATTGATTTTATATGTCATACTTTTATCCAATTTGAAATTTTTGATTTATTAAATTTATCATCCAATATTTTTAAATCCTCAATTGAAAAAACTTTTAATTTATTTAGTTGTTTTTGCAAATCTATATATTTCATTTCTTTTAGATATAAAATAATATAACTAATAGAATTATAATCTATTATTTTTAATAATCAAAAGTTTCTTAGTATTTTTATTTTTACTTAATCATCTCACTTATAAATTCTTCAGTATCTTTCAAATCAAAAACTTTCTTAGTTATAATTCAAAGTTTATCTAATGGTGGATAATCATTTCCTCATGGAAAAACTGCATCTCAAACAAATATGATTTCATTTTTATTTAATCAAGTAAGCTCCATAAGTTTTTGTATACCATAAGCTTTATCCACTCATTCTCTTGTTATATCTATTGAAGTAGCCCCCGCAACTAATACTTCAAATCATTTTAAATCATCTTTTATATATTCTCTTATCTTTTTTCTCTTTTCAAAATCTGGATCATAAGCAGATTTAATTTCTCTAGGTGTTTCTTGGCCTAAAACTGCATAAGTAATCTGTGTTCATCTATCCTCTATCAATTCTCAGTAAGTTTTTTCTGGTTTAAGTCACAATTCATCTATTGCATTTTCTAAAACAGAAATTATATGTTTTTTTTCATTTTCAGTGAAGTCTAAACTATACTGTTTTTTCCATTCTCAATCTACATATAAATACATTTTAGTACTACATGTAGGGCATATATATAGATTTTTTAATAGTTCTTCATCATTTCAAAGAAACTTAAGTATTTGTGATTGAAATTGAACATAATCTCATCCTGAAATAACTCAAACCTTGTATTTTTTAAGTAATTCTTTAAATAATGGTATCATACTTGGTTGCATATCTCCCCTACTTAATGTAAGAGTTCAATCCATATCAAAAACTATCATTTTAAACATAAAACTAATTTTTACTACTATAAAATTTCCAAGAGTTTGAAAGACTTTCTTCTAAACTTACCTTAGTCTTGAATCAAAGTTCTTTGTAAGCCTTGTTTGGATTACAATATACTTCTGCTAGATCTCATTCTCTTCTTCAAACTATTTTATATGGAATTTCTTTTCAAATTACTTTTTCAGTTGTCTTTACCATTTCAAGTACTGAAACTCACTTCCCTGTTCATAAATTATATGTTTCAAAAGCTCACTTCAAATTTATTCCCTCTTTATAAAGAGGAGTAGGGTGATTTTGTTCATTACTTTCAACTTTAATCTTTTGTCTTTCATCTAGCTTGCTGTATGCAAATAAATGCCCTTCTACTAAATCATTTACATCTATATAATCCCTTACTCAAGTTCAATCAATTGTTTTATAATCATTTCAAAATATATTTAAATATGGTAAATCTCAAGTTGCAACTTTCATAATATATGGTAACAAGTTATTTGGAATACCATTTGGGTCTTCTCATAAAAATCAAGTTTCATGAGCTCAAATAGGATTAAAATACCTCAAATTCATAACATTGAATCAAGAATGAATTGCTAAATCTCTAAGTATTTGCTCAAGAACAAATTTAGTTGTTCAATATGGATTACTACAATCTCAAGTTAAATCTGTTTCAGTATATCACAATTTAATTATATTTCCCTCGCCATCAGGGAGAGGGGTTAGGGGTGAGGGCTTATACACTGTAGCAGAACTTGAAAAAATAATATTTTTTACACCATATTTTTCCATCAATTCAAAAAGCCTTATACTTCAAACTAAATTATTATCATGATATTTTAATGGATAATTACAAGACTCTCAAACAGCTTTGAGTCAAGCAAAATGAATCACTCAATCAAAATTATATTTTTTAAATACTTCGTCTAATTTTTCATTATTTCTCAAATCTACTTCAAAAAAATCAGGTTTATAACCCAATATTTTTTCTATTCAAATAAGTGTATTTATTGAGGAATTAACTAAATTATCTACAATTACAGTTTTATATCAAGCTTCTTCAAAAGCAACAACTGCATGAGATCATATATATCAAGTTCATCAAGTTATAAGTAAAGTTTTTTTCATAAAATTTGCATTTAATTAATTAATTATTATAATATTATCACTGCATCAGATTATTCTGATGACTGGATTTATCCAGAATTGACTGAAACAGCCTACTTAATTAGTAGGCTTGTTTTTATATTTAATATTTTAGTTAAAATATTATCAATTTCAATTATTTGTTTTAAATCTAATGCTCATATCTTAGTTCAAAACCTTTTTTTGGAAACATCTCTTATTGAAATAACAGATATATAAGATTTTTCAGATAAATTATTTTTATTATCTGGTTCAACAAGTATATGTAGTATTCTATTATTAAATGTTCATTTATATGTTTTAAATGGTAATACAAGCAAATTGTTTCATCAATTATATTTAGAATCAGATATTATAACTCATGGTCTATTTTTATTTAATTCGCTTCAAATATTTATTCACAAATTAACTAAATAAATATCTCATTTCTTTGGTATTAAATTTTTTTCTACCCTTCATAAAAAGTTAATTTCTAATTTTTCATAAAACCAATCTAAAAATCATGATATAATACTTAGATTTATATCATTTCATATTTTTTCAATTAGATTTCATAATTTATTTAATTTATTTTTCCACACTATTTAAAAAATTTATTCCATATAAATTTTGCTGCAATATTTATTGCATTGCTTGATCTTTGTCATTTTGCTAAGCTATATTCAGTATATTTTATATTTACCGGAACTTCCATAAATTTCAAATTGTTTGTAGCAATTATGTCTACAAACTCAGAAGCATGTCACATGCCATCAATTGAAAGTCTAATTGTATCTAGCATTTTTGTTCTAAAAACTCTGTATCAATTATGAGCATCTGTCAATTTGATATTACTTAAGAAAAAAGTAAACAAAATTGCTAATTTTAATATAATTTTTCTTGATAATGATACATTTGTTTCAGTTTTTGTTATAAATCTAGATCATAAAACTATATCTATATCTTTATTTTTTTCTAAAATTTTTAAAAATTTCGGTAAATCAGCTATATCATGTTGTCAATCAGAATCATATGTACAGACATAATCTACTTTCTTTCCATATCTTCTTACATATTCAAATCATGTTTCAAGTGCAGCTCATTGTCACCTATTTTTATAATGATTAATTAAAACTATTTTATCTTCAAAATCTTTTAAAATATCAATTGTATCATCTCTAGATCAATCATTAACTACGATTATGTTTTTAAATCATTTATTTAATACATTTTCAATAGTATTTTTTATTACTTTTCATTCATTATAAGCAGGAATTACAAATACAATTTCTCAGGTTAATTTTTCTTTAGGTCAGTTTTGTATTGCAAATTCTCTTATAAATTTAGTTAAATCATCTCTATTTTCTTCAACTTTTCTAAGAAGTAAAAGTACAAAATAAAACAAAAATATTATTGAAGCATAAACTAGTAGATCGGCTCATCTTTGTAGTCAAAATATTTTTCAAAATGAATTTAGTACATTAGGAAAAAAAGTAAATACAAGTAATCAAACTCAAACAAACAAAAATACTATAAAATGCAGTGCATTAAATTTTTCTTTTCTAGCAATATCCAAAGCTAGTAAAAAGATGATAATTCAAGAAATAATGAAAAAAATCTGTAAAAGATTCATAGAAATTTATATATTAAATGCTATTCTTAATTTCTGGTCTAACAAGTTTCTGTATTGAATATCTAATTCTCAAATATTTTTTACTATTCTTAATTCATCAACTGTTCTAATTTGAAGTAAATCAATTCTTGAATCACAAATTAATCAATTAGTATTAGATTTATTAACAATTAATGTATGAGGATAATCCTTTAATACAGAAGTAATAATTGCAACAACATATGTTTTAGCAAACTTATTTGCAAAATCATTTTGTATAATTATACATGGTCTAATTCAAGATTGTTCACTTCATTTTACAGGATTTAAATCAACTAAAACTATATCATACTTTTTCATATTATAAAGTTCATAAAAATTTAGAATTTTCTACCATTTCGTTTAAATATTCACTATCAACTCACATTTTCTTATAAGCAGATTCTATTTCAGATAACTTTTTATTTTGTATATAATTACTTATAATTCTTTCTAAAAGTTCTCTTTTAGTAATCTTGTTTTTTTTACTTTCAGTATCTAAAAATAAATAAAAAGAAGAATCTATATTTGTCATTAATTTTGTAGTCATATATAAAAGTTAATA
>DYHI01000043.1 GCA_020724225.1 Candidatus Altimarinus sp.
CGATAGCGAAACGGAATGAGTGGATTTCGTTCCAACGTTTGCTTCTATGAGATGTCCCGCAGTATTGCGGGATATGGGAGAGCGAAGTGCAACGAGCGAACCTCATAGAAGCTGTTGTCAGACCCGAGCGAAGTATGAGCGAGAGTGCAACGAGGGTTTACCGTACATTTTTATCTTTTTCCTTTTACTTTATTGCTCTGCAAATTTTACTTTTATTAAAACAAGATTTTTTTCATCTTTTAAAATGGAAGAGGGGTAGGGGTGAATTCCATTTTAAAAAATACCTTATTTTTTATTCTCAAAACTTGTCTTATGTAAACTATCCATATTTTCAATTATAAATAAAGTATTAGATACAATATTTTTTAGATCTTCCTCAGATATATAAAAACTTTCTTGTAAATGTTGTGTATTTCAATGAGAAAATTTATCACTTATATTTTTTATTTCATTTATTTTTGTTTTCAATACTTCTTTTGTACTTTCTTCAAAGTCAGAGTTTTTTATATTTTCATCAAAATTTTCCAATCATGGACTTTGATTTGGATTTTTAGAGCTTATTATTTTTGCAAATTTGAAAGATAAAAAAGTTTCTAATACTCTTCTTGTATAATTTGGTAAATATTTATAGCATTTTGCATATTCATTATCTCATTTAGAAAAATCTATTATTTCTTGTAACATAAAAAAATAGGGAGTTTCAAAATTTTGTAATTCTTTTGGTAGTTCAGATAACTTATTTTGTTTTAAAAATAAACAATTTGAGTTTTTAAAACATGAGTTTAAAAATTTAAGAAACAAAAAATTATGACTTAATACAATAATTTGTTTTGTATTTTCAAAATTATTTTTAATTAAATAAGCAGTTGTATATAATCTATTTTCATCAAGACTTGAAATAGGATCATCAAGAATTATAATAGATTTTTTAATTTTATCTTCTGTATTAACCTCATTTTCAAATTTACTTAAAAAATAAGAAAAAGCCAATGCTGTTTTTTCTCATTCACTTAAGTTATTTCTTAATTTATTTTTTTCTAAATTAGAATTTTTATATTTTATAATAATATTCTTTTCATTATTTTCATTTATATCAATGTCAAAATGAGTTATTCACATTAATCATAAATATTTTGATATACTTTTTGATTCAGCTTTTATTTTTTTTAATTCTTCTAAAAGTTTATTTTTCCAGAAAATTAATCAATCATTTTTGTCTTCTAAAATTATTTTTTTTCTATTAATATTATTTTTGTACTTTTCTAATGCTCAAGATTTATCTTTTTTATTAAATTCAAAAATTATTATTTCTTTATATACTTCCCTTATTTTATCTTCAATTTTACCTGTATCTAATTTTTTATCATTTAAAACTTTTAGTATTTTTGTTCTATAATTTTCATAATTTAATAAAATTAAATTTAATTTAGTTATTTTTTCCTGTAAGCTTGATAATTGTTCAAAATCTATTTTTTGAATATTTGTATTTTTTACTTCTAAAAAGTTTTTTAATTTATCTAAATCAGTTATTAAACTATGAAAATCAAATTTTTCAAAGAAAATATTTTCTATATTTTTCTCATATTTTATCTTAACATTATTTAATTCATTATAATTTTCTTCAAAAGTCTTTATTAAAGAAATAAGATTAGATAAATTATTTTTTTCAATATTTATTTCTTTAATAAATTCTTCGTATTTTTTATCAAAATATCATTGATAATCATTTAAAATTGTATCTAAACTGTTTGAAATATCACTATTACATAAAGGACATTTTTCCTTACTATTTTCTTTAAATATTTCTAAAATATTTTTTCAAAACTTAAACCATCTCTCAACACTTTCTTTATAGTTTTCTTCTATAAATAAATTTTGCACCTCCTTTATTTTATTTTCTAGTATTTCTTTTGATAATTGCTGTATGTTTTTTCATAAAATACTATAACTCTTTTCAATATTAATACTTACTTGCTCAAAATTAATCTCTCATAATTTTTCAATATCTTTAACAATTTCAGATTGTTTCTTGCTAAGTTCATAATCATTTTTTAGTTCGTCAATTTTTTTATTTAATTCAATAATTTCATTATTTGAAGTTATTGAATTAAAAATATTAGGTTTAGATAACCTTTTATTTTTATCAGTAAGTATTTTTGAAAAATCAGAACTTCTTAATTTTGTAATTTCATCAAGAAGATTTTCTAGTTTATTATTTTCATTATCAATTTTTATAATTTCTTCATTTAATTCTACTATTTTTTCATTAATGTTAGATATATCTTTATTTGTTATTTCAGCACTTATATTATTAAACTTTTTTATTTTTCAATTTGTTCAATCAAAAACATGGTTAGAAATAAAATTTGAATTAAATACATAAAATTCTTTACTGTGTTTATGAGTTGCAGGATAATTTATATTTCAAGTTTGTAATTCAAGTTCTATTTTAGAATCATTATTATTTTTTAAATCATCAAAGATTTCTTCTTTTTCATCTTCGGTTATGAATGAATTATCAGAAAAAAATCATAAGATATTTGAAATTGTTGTTTTTCATGATCAATTAAAACCAAAAATAATATTACAATTATTTCAAATTCATCAATAAATAAAAATTTTATCTTGAGAAAAATCTGTAAACTTTCATAAATTGTTTATTTTTGATATTTTTTTAATCATTTTTATTAAACTATAGGCTAAAATTATTTTTAAATTCATTTTTTACATTTTCAGTATAACTTTCCATATCAATAAAATTTTCTTTTTTTAAAGTTATTTCAATAAAATCTCATACTGAATAGGGTTTTAAATTTACTTTATATCAATCTTTCTGACTTTTTATTGTGGAATATTCATAGTACTCTTTTGTATCATCATGTATAATAGGAGCTATAAATGATAAATATTTTAGTAAATGATTTTTAAATTCCTCATTTGAGTGTAAATGTCTTATTACAGAAGTTGTCTCAAAATTTAGTTGTTGAGTTTTATTACGAATTAATGTTACTTCAATAAGCCAATATATTTTTGATGAATATATTTCAATATCACCAGCATTTCAAGGAGCATGAGAATATGGTTTTCAAATATGATCTGCTTTATAATTGGGACGAATATAAAATTCTTTTCAATATTTAAGAGCTATTAATATTGATATAAAAAATTCAAGTTTTAAAGGATCTGGAATTTCCTTAAATTCTTCTATTACACTTGTTTTAGTTCAAATTTTTTCTATACTTTCAACTATTATTTTTTCATCAATATTATAATTTTTTATAATATCAAATATTTTATTTGTATAAATTTGTCAATTTAATTTGTCTTTTTCTCTATATTTTTTTATTATTTCAATAAAAAAATCATTATTTGAATTTAGTTTATCAAAATATTTCTTAGCATTTTCTTTTTCTTCATCATTTAAAGAAAAATCAATATTTAATAACTCATTTATATAGTCTAATTTACTTTCATTTATTTGAATTAATTTTTTTCAAGCATAACGAATAGTTATAAAACCTGAAATTATAAATACTCTACGAACAACATCAGGATAATCATGAATTACAGTTTGTTCCTTATTATTTACTCAATAATTATTTTTAACAAAATTATAAACACTTTCATAATCATTAAATTTATTATTTTCTATGGTTACTAAAAAATCATCTATATTTCAATCTTTACTAAACATTGCTAAAATAAATTGTTCATAACTTAATGAGCTTCATTTTGTTTTAAGTTTTAATAAAATTTTTAAAATAAAAGTAAAAAAGTTAAAATCATTACTAACATTTCTATATGGAGATTTTCTATTATATTTAACAGCTTGGATTGAATATGCCTCTTGTTCATCTATTTCTCAATTTATTAATTTTTTAGAAATTTCAGATAATTTAAATTCTTCTCAATATCTAGCATATACAAGTCATAATTCAGACAAAGTTCTCATATAAGTCCAAAAACGAGAACAATATCATTTTGGAAAACCACCATCAGCTCTACGAGTACTATTCACATCTTCAACTTTTGATTTTATATTATCTACTGTACTATTTTCATTTATTTCAATCTCATCACTTGAAACTAGTTGAGATAAATAAAGATGTGAAACAATGTTTAATAAATTTTCATCATTCAAAATTAATCACTCAAACTTTTTCAATTCTAATAAGAAATTTAAATATCTTTCAGGATTTCTTACAGCAGTTTCAAAAGCCATTTGTTTATAAGTAGGTTTTCTTTTAACTCACATATTTTAATAATTAAAAACTAAAACTTCATTTGTTTCTTTTTGGCTATTATCATGATAACTAATATAATTACTTTTAATATTTTTAAAATTATATTTTTTCATCCAATTTATAAATATTTCATTTTTTCTTCATTTATAAGCCGTTATATTTGAGATTGCAAATTTTATATTTTGTTTATTTAATTCATCAAGAAAATTTAATAATTCAAGTTCTTTTTCTTCGTTCCAAATCTTGTTATATTCACTAAAAGAAATTAAATATGGAGGATCTAAATAAACAAAATCATCTTTTTCAAAATTTATATTTTCTAAAAATTTTTTAAAATCTAAATTAGATAAATCTATTATATTTTTTGAAGTAAAATCAAAATAATTTGTAAGAGCTGAAACAACATTTTTATTAAAATCTACATTTCAAACTGGTAAATTAAATTCATTTTTTAAATTAAATCTTAAAATCCTATTAAATCAATAAATAAGCAAAATATATAAAACTAAAAAATCCTTTTTATTAGCATTATTAAAATCTTTTCTTAAACTTTCATATCAAGTTTTGTTAAATTTTGCATAATAAGTTTTTTTGTATTTTTGCTTTAGTTCAAAAGGAACTATATCTTCAATAAAAGATCTAGAAAGATTATATTTTTTAGTTATTTTTAAAACTTTATCTAAAAATGAATTTATATCTTTTTGTGTGTCTAAAAATTCGTGTAATTTATAAATATTTTTATTAATATCATTAAGTAAATATTTATTTGCTTTTATATTCAAAAAAACACTTCATCATCAAACAAAAGGTTCTATGAAGTTGTTTATATTTTTTGGAAAATATTGTCTAATTTCTTTTATTAATTTGTATTTATCACCAACATAAAATAATGGTGATCTTTTAATTTTATCATCCATTTACTTTAGTTACAAATAAATATTCTTTATGATTATCAAAATCAGTATTTCAAGCATTAAAACATTTATAATCTTGCTCAAAAATTTCAGTTTCTCATTTTATTTCTAAAATTGCTTTGATTTCTTCAAGAGTCATCTTGTTTTTTGATGAATTACTTTTTGAAGTATAAGTATTGTTATAAGAAACAACTAAATATTTTGCTTGTAAGTCATTTACTAGTTCAGCAAATTTATATTTTGCACTTACTTTACAATATTCACTTATTTTTTCAGGTTCAGGTTTTAAAGCCGTTCAATATAATTTTGGTTTTTGCCATTTAGTAAGGTTTTCTAAAACATGATAAAATCTACTATATTGTCTTGAATTATAAGGAGGATCAATATAAACAATATCAGCTTTTATATTTTTTGCTAAAATATTTGTGTCTTGGTTAAAAATTGAAACATCTTTCATTTTTATAGTTTCAATAGATTTCATTATGAAATTATCATTTATTTTTGATTTTTTGAAAAAAGCATCATAATGTCAAACTGTATTTGCGATTTTATCAATAGAATAAAGCAAAGAAGCTATTAAAATATAATATTCTTTTTGAGTTAGATTATCTTTGTTTTTTTCAATATCTTCTCTTATGTATCAAATTTTTTTAGCTGAATTTTGACTAAAATATTTTCATCAGAAATTTTTAGAAAAATAATTTTCTTCTAATAAATCAGAATTTAATAAATTGTAATTATAAATAATACTGTCTATTTTTTCTTGATTATAAGGATTATTACTAAAAAATGCTTGATAAATAGCATGATTTGAGTTTAAAAAGTCATTTACAATGATTTTACCAAAATATTGCGAAGCAACTGCTCAAACTATTCAAGTTCAAGCAAAAACATCAGCAAAACTTTCTCCAACACATTTTTCTTTTATTATACCAAAAATCCAGTTTGTAAGTTTAAATTTATTTCAAATGTACCTACGATTATTTAGATTAAATTTATCATTTAAATTAACTCAAAAAAAAGAAAAATCTATATTATGATATTCTTTAATTCTTATAGTTGTGATTTTAGTTTCAATTTCTGGAATATCAAATAAAACTCATTGCATAGGAAATAGCAAAGAGTTATTTTTAATATTTTTAATAATTGTTTGATCTAATACTTTAGTCATATTTTGAAACTCAAGTTTTAAAAACTAAATTCAATATAATTATTTTATCTATTTTTGCAATTAAATTGAACTAGATATATTTTAGTATATATGAAGTATATAAAAGTCAAATTATTTTTAAATTAAATCCATTTTCTGTAGTGAAACGAAAGAAAATACCTTATACCCCTTATAAAAATAAAAAAATCTTGTTTTGTTCCTTATTTTATGCAGAGCCACCTTTTTAAAAAAAGATAAAAATGTATGTCTGACAATGGCCCGCGGCTATGCGAAGTATTTTGCCACAAAATTGGAGATTTTAGGAGCAAAATATTTTGTATAGCCGTGAGTTGGACGAAGTCTACGAAATGGAGAGAAGCGGAATGTAGTGGAACTTCGGACGACTCCAAGGGAACCGCGGGCCATTGGAACGAATCCCGAGTGTAGTGAAGCGATAGCGAAACGGAATGAGTGGATTTCGTTCCAACGTTTGCTTCTATGAGATGTTTTGCGAAGTATGAGCAAAATATGGGAGAGCGAGGGCACGAGCGAACCTCATAGAAGCTGTTAGGCGATGGTGATTTTTCTGTAATGTAATGGAAGAAAAATCAAATGCAATGCCCCTTTACGTCTACTTTTTGTTTTTGTTGATTTTCAAGTATTATAGATGATTTTCAGAATAAACCAAAAACTTTTTTGCGAGTGATAACGAGCTTTTGGGGGGAGGATTGCCACGAGAGTGGCAAAGAAATTAACTAAACTTTAATAACTATTTTAAATTTAAAGAAACACTCCAAATGTTATATAAATCATTAATTTTATTAATATCATTTAATTGTTTTATACTAAAATCACTTTTTCAAAAGCAGTTAAAAGATGTTCAAACTAAATATATTATTTTTTGGTCTAAAACTATATATCTATCATGAATATTTGTGTTAGATATTTTTGTTTCTAAATTTCAATCAGTATAGGATAAATATAAATTCTTAAAATTTGTTTTACAATTTCAAGATGTAAGAATCTTTATATTTATATTTTTTTCAATTTCTTCAATATAATCAAATAAATTTGAATCAACATAACTATCAACTATTAAAATTTCATTTTTAGTATTTTGAAATAGTTTTGAAAAATATCTTACTATTTCGTAATTGTCTCAAATCTTAAAATGTTTTTCATTTTCAATTTTATTATATCAAGTTATTTCTTTTAAAATTCAAATTAAATTTAATATTTTCAAATCATTATTACAATATCAAGGAATAGTTCTAGTAGTATATAAATATTTTGAAGTTTTCCAATTATCAAACTTTTTATATTCAAAAGAATCTTTTTCTAAAATTAAATAAATTTTCTGAATATTGTTTGAAAAAGATTCATCATGTTCTTTATTCGTTATTATTCAGTCTTTAATTCATTCACATAACTTTATAAGTTCATCTATAATTTGATGAATTTGATTTTTAGTTTCAGTATTCATTTAAAAATAATTATTTTCTAAAATCCGTATATCAATCAGAATTTATGATATATTCAAAAGTAATTTCATCAATTTTATCACTTCTACTATTGTCTTTTATATCTAATATTTTAACTGCACAATAATTTCAATAAATATTTTTTAATATAACAATTTCTTTCAAATTCAAGTTATAAAATTATTTATAATTATTTTTAGTTATTTTTTTAAATTTTCATAATTTTTCATTTCTCCAAAACTCTCTTTTCTAATTTTCATTCATTTTCTAGACAGACTTAAAAAACATCCTAATTTTTCTATATCTTCATATTCTAAATTTTGAATAATATTTTTATTTAATTTTTTTATAGATAAATAAGATTCCCACATATCTCCTAAATTTATTTCTCATCAATTATATGAGACAACAATATTTAACAAATATTTTTTATAATATAGATTGAATATAAGTTTTTTTAGAATATAAAAATGCATTAATCCATTTTTAAACTCAACTCAATCAAATTTTAAATTTTCATTTATATCTATCATATTTTAAAATTATCTAAATAAACTATTTTAACTTTTTCTTATCTTTATTTTCAAGTTTTTTAGTTTCTTGTATTCTTCTTTTTTCAATTAACTTCAAATCTTCTTGAGCTTTTAATTCTTCTGGAACTATTCATCTTTTTAACATAGTTTTTCTTGTTTCTTTTGCATTTGAAACAAGTTCATTTTCAAGATTATGTTTTCAGATAATATTTTTTTCTTTTATATTATGATCTGTCATTGCATAGATAAAATCTTTTGCTTTTAGTTCAACTTCACTATCAAAATCAGCCAAAGCTCTACTTTCTGGTATTCATCTTTTTGCTTTTAATGCTTTTACAGACATATTATAAAGAGTTTCAATTTTTTTATTTTTGAAAGTTGCAAATTCAACTGGTAGAGTAATTCATCTATTATAAACAGTTTCTTCGATTTTTTCTTCTGAAATTTTTAATTTCGCTCTTGCTTCAAGTCTTTTATTTTCTTCGTTTCTTTGTTCGTAAATTTCTTGTTTTCTTGTTTGACTAGCAAAATAAGTTTGAGCAAAAGCAATTTCTGGTTTTCTTGAATCTCAGTTTTGAGCTATCAAATAACAAGCATATCTCGTTAAAAAATAATTTTCTTTTGGTCTTCATCATTTAATTGAGGTTTTTACCGGCTCCGGTAAAAACTCATCTTGAGATAAAAAGTTATCTTCTATTACTTGTCAGCTATTCTTGCAAGTTTCTTTTGCCTTTGCTATTACTCACTCAAATTTTTGCCATTTTACATATCATAAAGTTTTCATCAAATCTCTCGCAGACCAAAATTCAAATCAAGTTTCATCAGTGATTTTTATATCTTCAAAAGATTTTTGAACTATTCTTATTAAATCAGTCATTTAAAATTGAATTATTTATAAAGTTATTTTGAATATACTTTTTTTATTCAAAAATTCAAAGAATTTTTGCCTTTTCCTCCTCCCCCCAAAATTGCCCGAGTAGGGCAAAAAAAGTTTTTGGTTTCGCTGATTTTCATTATTCAAGATGATATTGTCTAAAACAAAAAGTAGATGTCGCCTAATGGCCCGCGGCTATGCGAAGTATTTTGCCACAAAATTGGAGATTTTAGGAGCA
>DYHI01000044.1 GCA_020724225.1 Candidatus Altimarinus sp.
TTGTAACTTGTTGTAACTTGTTGTAACTTGTTGTAACTTGTTGTAACTTGTTGTAGTCATTACCTTTTAGTAAATAGATAATAAAAATATTTTAGTTTTTTGAGGGAGTTTGTCAAAGATTTGTAGTTTTTTTAGTTGACTTTGTTAATTAGGATTGTTTAGTAAAAATCAATAGTTTAGATTTAAAATCATAAAAATAAAATTTTATTTTTACGATTTTTTTTATATAATGTCACAGCTTTAAAATATAATATACATAATAATTATGAAAATTGAGAAAAAATTATTGGACAAATCTATAGTTGAACTTGTGATAGAAGAAGATGCAAAAGCTATAGCTCGTGAAAGAAAACATGTAATGGAACATTTAAAACAAAATGCTGATATAAAATGATTTAGAAAATGAACAGCTCCAGAGTCAGTTATAGTAAAAAAATATGGTGAAGAACAAATAAATCATATGGTTATAGATCATGCAATAGATCATATATATCAAGATGCTTTGAGAAAAGAAGGACTAGTTCCTGTTGCACAAGCTGAAGTAGTTGAAATTATATCTGAATTGCCTTTGAAATTCAAGATCCATGTTGAAATACTTCCAGAAGCAAAGGTAGATGAAAAATACAAAAAAATTAAATTAAAAAAGACTATTATTGAAGTTAAAGATAGTGAAGTAACAGAAGCATTAAAAAGCATACAAGACAGATTTACAAAACACGAAACAGTTACAGATAATAAATATGAAATAAAATTATGAGATAAAGTAACTATTGATACTACTTGATATGATACTGATTGAAAAGTATTAGAACAAACTTCTATGCAAGATTATCCTCTTGTTATCGGTTCTAAAATGCTAGTTCCTGGATTTGAAGATGGTATTATAGGTAAAAAAGCTGGTGATGAATTAAGTTTGGATATTACTTTCCCAAAAGATTATCATAATGCTGATTTTGCTGGTAAAAAAACGGTATTTAAAGTAAGTATAAAAAATATAGAAACAGCAGTAAAACCAGAATTTACTCCTGAATTTATAAAACAACTTAGATGAAAAGAATTAGATTTAGAATGATTTAAAAACTTGATAAAAGAGGAAATAAAAGAAACAAAAGAAATGAATGCTAGAATTGATGAAGAACATAAATTGATTGATGAACTATTAAAGGTAACTACTCTAGACTTATGAGATAAAATTTTATTAAACCAAATCAACAAAGTATTTGATGAAATAAAAGAAAACCTTACTAAAGACAACTTAAAAATGGTAGATTATCTTGAATCTCTTAAACTGAGTGAAGAAGAATACAAAGAAAAAAATGTAAAACCTATAGCAACAAAGAGATTACAATGAGAACTTATTCTTCATAAACTTATGGAACTTGAAGATATAAAAGTGGAAGATGATGAAATGCAAAAAGAAATAGAAACAATTATGGCAAGATTTGGCTCTGAAGATGTAGTGACTAGACTAAAAGAACTTTATATTCCAGGAAATAAATACTATGAAGAGCTTAGACAAAGAACTGCCTATAGAAAACTAATTGATTCATTTTTTGAATAAATAATAGTGCCATCTCCAGCAATGTCGAGAGATCTGTCGGAGAAATAAATAATGATTTAATTAAAATTAATATTTTCTGCAAAGAACAATTTTCTCCACTCCGGTCGGAATGACAGAATAATTATCTTAATTTTTGTTCAACATAATTATACAAAAACCAAAATAAAATTAACTATGAAATAAAAATCTCTGTTTGTAAATTACAGAGATTTTTTGATTATTAAGGCAACAATTTTTTTATTTGCGACATTATCTAAAAAAACTATAATATAGTTAAATCTTTGGTAATCCAAAGTAAAAACCACTCCTCTACAAGTAATTATGGAGTGGTTTTTTAGTGTCTTAAGTTGTCATCCTATCAAACTTAATTAAAAGATATAATTGTCATTCCTGCGAAGGTAGGAATCTACTTTATATTGCATCTTTTTACTTCTTTCTATCCTTATCCTTATCCTTATCTTTTCATTTCTTTTCTTGTTTTTTTGAACAATACGGACAAACTTTCCATTCAGGATTTAATTCTTTTTTACAGCTTTCACAAACTACTTTCAACTCAAAACTACAATTTGGACAATATTTAAATCAACTATCAACTTTTGTATTGCACTCTGGACAGTTAATTAAATTACATAAATTAAATTTATCTTTTACTATAGAAGAAAGTAATTCTAAGTTGTCATCTATTTCCCTATATGATTTTTCTAAATTTGTCTTTGCTGGTCTGATTATCAAATATAAAAATACTCATAATGGTGTAAGAAATATGACAATAAAAAGAGATAATAACTGTAATAATAAACTATCAGTCCTATTTGTAATATCCTTTAAAACCCAAATAATTATAGAAATCCAAATGATAAAAAAATAAACTATCAAAAGCTTTACAAAAATTTCAAAAGTTATTGAATCATAAAAGTTTTTAAAAAGGATTTCTAGGTTTAAATTTTGCATACTTATAAATTTTATTGATAAATGTCATTCCTGCGAAGGCAGGAATCTTCCTTATATTACAATAATTCATCATACAAATCTTTTCTATTTATATTTTCTTTATCAATTAAATTATCCTTCCATTCTCTTTTCCATTTCTTTAATTGTTTTTCTCTATTTATTGCTAAATCAACATCATCATATGACTCATAATATACTAATTTTATTAGATTGTATTCTTTTGTAAATCAATCAAGTAATTTATTTTTATGTTCATATATTCTTCTAATTATATTATTTGTAACTCATATATACAATACTGTATTATTTGTGTTACTCACTATATATACATAATAACTATTATTCATCTATCTTTAATTATATAAAGTAGATTCCTGCCTTCGCAGGAATGACATATACTTATTTTAAATTATTCATTTTCCACTTCTCTATCTCTTTATGATTACCACTTACAAGTACTTCTGGAACTTCGATTCATTCAAATTCTCTTGGTCTAGTATAATGAGGATACTCCTTTTTTCCAAACAATTTTTTAGAAAAACTTTCTTCATCTAAACTATCTGGATTTCAAAGTACTTCTGGTATAAACCTAATCAAACTATCTATAAAAACCATTGAAGCTAGTTCTCAACTTGTTAATACATATTCTCATATACTCAATTCAAAATCAACATACAAATCAATTATTCTTTGGTCTATTCATTCATAATGCCCACAAATTATAACAAATTCTTTTAAAGTTTTACTAAATTCTTCCAATCTTTCTTGTTTTAGAAGTTCTCAAGATGGAGACATATAAACAATAGGTATTTTTCTTCAAACTTTTTCAAATATATGTTTTATGGCTTTTGAAAGTGGTTCAGGACTCAAAACCTGCCCGTGAGTTCAAAAAGCTTTATCATCAACATGTCGAAAAGTTCTATCTGAGAAATCGTTAAGTTTATATAATTCTACTCAAAAAAGTCATTTCTCTTTTGCTTTTCAAACTATACTTGATTCTAAGTATGAACCAAACGATTCTGGAAATATCGTAATTATATGGATTTTCATTTAGAAGTTTTTAGGTTATAGGGTATAGATTAGATAAAGATTTTTGTGATGTTTCATCCTGAAACAAATTCATGATTATAAAATAATATAAATATATTATTTTTTAATAATTTTTAAAACTTCTTCCAATACATCTTCTTTGCTTTTTACTCAAGTATTGATTACATAATCACAATTCTTTTTAGCTTCTTCTATCTCATTAATTGCTGTTTTTCTTCTTTCTTCTAGTTCTATTTGTGACATATATGCTCATCTTGACTTTATTCTTTCAAGTTGAATTTCAGGATTAACATATAAAAATATAGATTTAAAAGCACCGTCTAATTCAGGTCTTTCCTTTTTTATTATCAAAAGTCCTTCCATATCAACCTCTTTTATAACAATTTTTCATTTATTGATTCAATTATCCACTAAATCACTATATTTTGTACCATAATAATCATCTAATCCATATACTTTTGCCCATTCTAAAAATTCTCACTTCTTAATTGACTCTTCAAATTCTTTGCGAGTTATAAACCAAGCATCGACTCAGTTTACTTCTGTTTCTCTTATAATTCTTGATTTATATGAAAGAGGAAAATAAAACCTATCATCTTGTAGGTTTTTTAAATTTACTATCAATGTACCCTTTCAAGCACCAGATACTCACATTATAAAAAATATTTTACCTTGCATTTTTTTCTAATTATTTTAATTGTAATACATTAATTTTTCCTAAATGTAATTATAAAAGAAATATCATTCCTGCTAAGGCAGGAATGATAAATACATTTATTTATTATCTGTTATTTACCTAAGTCCTACTATTCTAACTACCTCCTCATACTTCTTTATTACTATTTCATTTGTAATCTTATTTCATTCTGCCAGTTTTTTTTCAATCAAAGAAAAATCATCTTCAAATGCTCTGTATCTTGCTCTTGCTTCTTTGAAATATTCCAAAATTAAATCTAGAAGTTCTAATTTCGCATGACCATAACCATAATTTCATGCTTTATATTTAGCCTTAATTTCTGTTTGTTTTTCTTTAGATGCAAATAGCTTTATAAGTGCAAATACATTACAAGTGTCTGGATTCTTTGGATCTTCTAATGGAGTATCATCTGTTACTATAGACATAATTTTTTTCTTCATTGTTTTTTCATCATCAAAAATCCCTATGAAATTATCATAACTTTTACTCATCTTTCTCCCATCAGTTCAAGGAATAATACCCAAACTTGTACTTATCTTTGGTTCTGGTAATTTAAATAATTCTACCCCATAAGTATTGTTGAAATTTTCTGCTATATCACGAGTAAATTCTATATGTTGTTTTTGATCTTTTCAAACAGGAACCAAATCTATATCAAAATTGATTATATCTGCAGCCATCAAAATAGGATAATTAAAAACAGCCATATTTATATCACTTTTCTTTGATTTACTGTCTTTAAAAGCATGAGCTCTTAACATCAAACTATATGGAGTAACACTATTTAGTATCCACATTATATCTGTATGTCTATTTAGTGCTGATTGTTCAAAAACTACTATATCTTTGTTGTCTCAAAGTAGAGAAAAATACTCAATCAAAACTCTTTTCTTATAGCTTTGTAATAGATTTTTATTATGTACTGAAGTAAGAGAATGCAAATCAGCAAGCATCAAAAAAGTAGTATTTCATACTGCTTCATCTATCATTGGCCTTACAGCTCAAAAATAGTTTCAAATATGCATACCATTTCAAGTTGGTTTTACTCAGGTTAAGATTTTCATATAAAAGTTTAGAGTTTAGAGATTAGAGTTTAGAGAATTATACAAACATCAAAAAAAAAATCAAAAAAAAGACTAATTTCTTGCGAAACTAGCCATTTTTAAATATTTCTACTATTTAGCTACTTTTTTTGAAGCCATATATTCTCATATAAAATCTCAAACAAGTGGAGCTGGTTTTCTAAACAGATTAGATCCATAACTTACAACTGTTCAAACATTTATTATATTGTTTGCAGAATTTTGTATATAAGTTCTGTTTGATACTAAACTTGTTATATCTCCATATAAACTTCAATTGATTATCAATCTATCATTACTTGAGCCTGAAATTATTTTTCAACCAATTCAAGATACAGGTATAGATATATATGTTCAATTCATATTTTTTACATGTGGAGCTATAACTATATTTCATCATTTAACTACAAATGCTATATTGTCAGAATATTTTATATCTTGATTAATATTTAACGAGCATAATGTTCAAGTATTACATTCTACTATATATGTTCTTGGTCAACTTCAAGATATATCTGAACTAATTGTTAAATTACCTCATTTTACTATATAAACATTACTTATTCAATTATAATTTGGAATTGTTTCTGAAATATTTTTATTTCAAGAAACTGTAACTCATGTAAGTTTAGTAGTATTTGTAGTAACTTGATTAGTTTGTCAACTTGATATAGCGGTTACACTAGTACTTCAAGTAACAGTTTTTCAATAACTAGATATAGATCAAGTAGATACTCAAGCTCAAACAAAGTTTTTATTTTTATCTGGGTCACTATATCAATCTCAAGCAACTTTACTTATATCTGCTGACTTTGTAGTATTTTGTAGCAAACTTGTTCAACCTCAAACCGTAGCAATTGCTGGTTTTGAGACCCTTACATCAATTGTTTTAGTAAAGAATGGCCAATTATCCTCGTCATCTCCTATATAAGTAAATCAATGTATATATTTTCAATATATATTACCTAAAGTTATTTTCAGTTCAGAATCAAGGTAATTTAATGAAGAAGGAACCGTAGCTCAAGTAAAATGTGGAGAAGTATAATTCAATTTTCTTGATACTCATGGATATAACCATCAAATAGTTCATGAACAATATGGAGAAGCTCAAATTAGATCATTATCTGTTTTATAAGCACATAGAGGATAATCCAAATATAAATCAGTTGAAGAATTGTTATATATATATGGTTCTCATTGATTTAATACTATTATAGGATCACTTCATTGTCAAATTATAACATTTCTATCAAGTGGATATATCTCAACACTTCATCAATCTGGAATAGTTATAATAGGTGGAGTAACTCATGGAATTGTAAAGTTTGAGCTTTTACAAGCTTCACACCAAAAAGGAAATTCTAATACTCAAGTATTTGGATTTAATACTTTTTCACACTCTTCATTTACTCATGCATCATTTGGTCTTTGTACAACTCAATCTCAACATATTTTTGGTCAAACACTAAGTGTAGTTCAACAAGCTAAGTCACTTCTACTTCAAGTAGTAATAGTAGTTGATGCACTTCATACATAACATCTTGGTCTATATGTTTTGTTTGGGTTTGTATATGTACAAGTAAAATTAGCCGATTTTCAAGTTCAACTAGATAAAGCAACTTTTTCCTCATTAATAGTTTTAGTTGTTCAATCTCAATCTAAATCACAATCAATTCATATTTTTCATACATGTATATTTCAATAACAAGTATAATTAATACTTCAAGTAGATGACATAGTTTTTCAGCTTCAAGTAGCCTCCAATGCTGGAATACTTATCCTTATACAAACTGGACTACTTCAACCTCAACCTCCTCATCATCCTCATCCTCAAGGACTTCATCTATAAGCATTACAAGTAACTGTACTTCAATTATGATTACAAGTCCAACTTGTAGATCATCATTGAGATGGAAATGCAGGTGGATTTGGAGTAGGAGTACCTACACTACAAAATGTTCTTCATACCCAATCTGTATCACTGTGAGAAAATGTATATCATCATGCAGTTCAACAACTAGGTCAAGCCGTTGTAACACTTAATGGAGTTTGACAAGAAGCACTTGTTATATTTCCATTTACAGTACATCTAGCTACATATGATCAAGTATTTGTAAAAGTATATGAACCTGTATTGGTATTTATTGTATTTATAGCAATTGCTCAAGTCGCAATTGTAGATCAAGAAAAAATTTCTATTCTATAACTTGATGCATTTGTTGCACTACAGTTAAATACTGAAGTCAAAGGTGCATTTCAAGTTGCTGGAGTTGCTGTTAGATTGTTACAAGTTGTAGTTACAACAGTAGGAGTTATAACAACCGTAGTATCTGTAGCATTTACGGAAGTTCCACTTGTTACTCATATTCATGTAACTGTTGCACTATTTGTATATCAAGTTGTAGTATTTGCTCTACTACATGTATATTCAAAATATTCTCATGGTTCAAGTGTATTATTTGTATGATTTCAAGATCATCATTGTATAAATCAAGACCAAGTAGCTGGACGAGTAGCTGGTAGAGTTACATTTCAAGCACAATTTGGAGCAATAGCATCAGTTAGCACAAGATTTCTTAAACTTTCTGTTCAATTGTTTGTTACTCTTATTCTAAAAGTTGCTCAACTTCCTACATTTACTGTTTGTGAATCGTTTGTTCAAATAATTCAATCTAAATCTGCAGGATTTGCATCTCTTTTATCTATTTGGATAGATGGAGTAGGTGTAATTTGACAAGAAGAGTTACAATTTGGATTATATCATGGTTGTCATGGTAATATTGCTGGATCACAAACTTCTCAATTAGCAGAATCTAATACTCAGTCTCAACACCAAGCAAGAGTAACATTATAACATTCATTAGCATGAAATATATAATTTTCTATTTTGTATCTATTGTATGCCTTTGTATATAAATTCCAAACTCTAGTTGTATGATTATAAGTAGAATAATTTTTTACAACATTTGATGTTCAATTTCTAGTTACAGCTCAATGTTCAATTTTATAAACAAACTGTAAAGTTTTATTATTAATATTAGTAGGTTTATTAAAAGTACAATTTGCTCAAAATGCTACAACTCTTGTATTATTTCAAGGAGCTACTTCACTTTGTCTATACCAATCACTTGAGGTTCTACAATTAGAAATTAAATTTGGTTCTGATTCCCAAAATTTGATTTCAGAAGTTGAATTTGCTATAAATCTATCTGTAGGATACCAAAATTCATCTATCAAATATTCATTTCTACTATTTCAGGAGATATAAAATGTAGCATTAACTAATGCTCAATTACAACTAGTCTCCCTTGATATCATTTGAGTAACAACAGCAGCATTTGAAATATTTATTCAAAAAATAAATAAACATGATAGAAAAAATATTATCTTTCTCATAATTCATTATTAATAATAAAATTTGGATTACTTTTTGGGGGAACTACACTTTGTTCTAAATTATTATTTATATTAGTAGTAA
>DYHI01000045.1 GCA_020724225.1 Candidatus Altimarinus sp.
CCATTTTTGAAAATTTAAAAATAATTATTATTTACTATAATTAATATAAATAAAATGTCAAATAAAAAACATTTCATTTTTTTGCATTTTTTGATATATTTATGATAACATTAATAGGGAAAGAATTTTTTAATGTCTGAAAAGAAATTCATGAAAAAATCAGTATTGGAAATACTTGTAGATAAAAATAATGAAAAGTGACCAGGAGTGTTTGAACATATCCTGATTGTTTTGCATAAAGTTTTTGACAAAATTCCTTCTAAAACATTTTATTCAAAAACTTCAAGTTTACCTACTTTTTCTTTTGAAATAGCAAAAATATGAAATAAAATCAGGTTTTTTATTATCACTCCTGATAAATATACTAATTTCATAAAAAATCAGATTTATGCACATTTCAATGATGTGGAAATAAATGAAATAGATGATTATTTAGCAAAAGTACCAAATGACAAGATAACAGTAGGAAATGTATGATTTACAAAGCATAACTATTATCCTATAAAGGACTTTGCTTGACTTCAAGAAATGTGATCTAAAGCTATGGTTGATCCATATTCTTCTATCACATCTTCACTTTCTAGAACTGGTAATTACACACTAAATACTATTCAAATCAATTTTCATCCTATAGAAGATAAACTATGGAAAAAAGACTTTGAAGAAACTATCAAAATACTTATAGCAAAATGACATCCATTAGTTAAGAAAGTTCTATTAAGTAAAAGTTATAAATACTTAAAATATGGATTTTTACCTCTTAAATGGGTATTGAAATTTGCAACAATTATAATTAAACCAGATGCATATAAATCTCATGATGAAGATGATAAAAAAGAATGAAAAGAAAAAGAAAAAACAACAATAGATGAAGATAAAGAAAATATTCCACTTCAAATAAAAAATAAATTATTTCTTTCAGGATTTGCTTGTAGTATAAATGTTATCTCAGCAGGGGAAGATGAAGTTGAATCAAAATCAAGTGTAAAAGAGATATTTTCAACTCTTGGAATATTTGCTGGTTCTGGATTAAATTCTTTTAAATTAAATTATATAAATAATGATTTAGAAAGTGTAAAACTAGCAAAAGAAAGAGCTTTAAATAACCATTTTATACTAAATACAAAAGAGCTTTCAGGACTTGTTCATTTACCTACAAGTTATGTTAAAACTCCATCTATAAATTGGGTACAAGCTCGTAACTTTGAACCACCAGCAAATTTACCGATTTTTGAAGAAAAAGATGATAATTGAGATTTAACTCCTATTTGAAAGACAAATTTCAGATGAACAAATATAGAGTTTGGTATAGGTCCAAGTGATAGAAGAAGGCATATGTATATAATCTGAAAAACTTGAATGGGTAAATCTACACTTTTAGAAAATATGATAGTTGATGATATAAAAAAAGGTAGATGAGTAGCAGTTATAGATCCACATGGAGATTTAGCTGAATCTATTCTTTGACTGATTCCAAAAAATAGAACAAATAATGTAATAGTTTTTGATCCGTCAGATATTGAGTGGCCAATAGCATTCAATATGTTTGACTGAGTAAAGCCAGAACATAGATCGCTCATAGCTTCTTGAATGGTTTGAATATTTAAAAGAATATTTGGAGATAGCTGGTGACCAAGACTTGAACATATACTTAGAAATACAATAATGAGTTTGCTTGAATATCCGAATACGACTTTACTTTCAGTTCCTTTGATGCTTACATCTGATGTATATAGAAATAGGGTAGTGCAAAAGATAACAGATCCAGTTGTAAGAAAATTTTGGTCAAGTGAGTTTGATAAAATGGCTCCAAATCAAAAAGTCGAAGCAGTTTCTCCGATCTTAAACAAAGTATGACAATTTCTTTCAAGTCCAATTCTTAGAAATGTTTTATGACAAACAAAAAATAGTTTTGATTTGAGGTGGGCTATGGATAACCAAAAAATAATAATAGTTAATCTTTCAAAGTGACTTATCTGAGAAGATGTTTCATCACTTCTTTGAGCGATGATGGTAACCAAATTTCAACTTGATGCGATGAGTCGTGCTGATATAAAAGAATCAGAGAGAAAAGATTTTTATCTATATGTAGATGAATTTCAAAACTTTGCAACTGATAGTTTTGCTACTATTTTGTCAGAAGCTCGTAAATATAAACTAAATCTGGTAATGGCTAACCAATATATAGACCAAATGACTGAAGAAGTAAGATGAGCTGTTTTTGGTAATGTGTGAAGTCTTGTTTCTTTTCAAGTTGGTTACAGCGATGCTTCTATACTTAAAGAAGTTTTTGCATGAGATATAGAAGAAACTGATTTAATGAATTTGAAAAAATATAGTGTTTATACCAAGTTACTTGTAGATGGTATGCCTTCACCTATTTTTTCTGCAAATACTATGCCTCCACATAAAGTATCTGATGATATTATAAAATCAAGATATGAAAAAGTACTTACTGTAAATAGGGAAAAGTACTGTAAACCGAAAGCAAAAGTAGTAAAAAATATAGTTGATACTATGGAAGAAATAGAAAAGGCAGAACAAGCATGGGAAAAGAAAAAGGAAGAATTTAAACAAAAAGAAAAAGAAAAAAAGGAAGCCGAAAAAGCAAAACAAAAAAATCCATAAACTTTCAAGTTTATGGATTTTTTTGAAATTTACTGAGAAACTGAATGAACTTCATTTGCTCTTCTACTGTCATCAGCTTTTGTTTGTAAAGTTTTCTCAATTTCTGGAGGTAGTTTTCATGCAAGAGAGATTTGTTCTATCATATCCGCTATCTCTCACGTAAGTCTTTGAATTGCTAGGGTTTTGTCTAGTCTTTCTTTAATTTGTCTTGCATGTGTTAAATGCCTTTCTTTACTTAACCTAAATACTCTAGTTATAGGTCATTCATTGGGATTATTTTTACTTTCAATATCAGTTACTTCATTTAAAGGAAAATTTCTAAGAGAATTAGTTAGTGATGATAAATGTTTATATAAATTAATAAAAGTAACCATTTCTTTTTGTTCTTGAAATTTAGCAACTAAATAAGATGAAATTCATGAAATTAATCATTCTTTAGTACTTTTATAAAATTCCTCATCTAAATCTAGTACTAAATTATTTCTAGGAAGTTGTCTTAAAATAAATCAAGCAAGTTTGTTTAAAAAAGGAAGACTTTCATATATTTTTCTATCTATAATTCTTTTTGTTGATTCAACTCATTCAATATACCATTTTGGATGCATAACTGGATGCATAACATATCTATCTCTATCTATAACTCTTAAATTTTCAATTCAAATATAAAGTGATTTATCTCATAAAAAAATTGAGAAAAAGTTTTTTTCTAAATCTTCAACTAGTTGGATAAGTTCATTTACATAACCTTGAACCAATCCATGATTTGTGTATGAAATATCAGTTTGATTTAATTGATTTATTATTCTATCAAGTTGTTCTAAAGCTTTTTCAATATCATCAAGTATTTTTTTAAATGGATTAAAAGCCTGTTTAATTTTATCTCAAAAATCTTTTCAAATGCTTGCCATTCAATTTGGTCAATCATAATAATATGTTTGTCAATAATAACAAATTGGTTCATCGTTGAATCTGAATCAAATTTCTTCAATAACTTTTGGAATTTGTAACTCAAACTCTTCAATAACTTTTCTAGATCTATATATGTAGTGTCTAATATCTACTGTTTTATATAATCTTAATCAGTGAAAATTAGACCATTTCAAAATTTTATCTTTTAAATTTTGACTTTCAGCTGTTTCCAAAGCTTTTTCTACTGCATCTTTCAATTCTCCCAAAGTTCAAGCAATTTCTTGTCAATTTCTGTGAGTTCTTTTAGCTTCTTCTAGATGTTCACAAACTGTTATTCAATTTTTTCCCATGATTTACATATTATAAAATTATTGTTTTTGTATTATCTTGATGTATTGAAAAAAGTCAAATTTAATCTTTAATATTTTTTTGAAAAAAAGAAAAAAGTCATATAATTTATAAACTCTAATCTATAATCTCTAATCTAATAATGAACTTACTAGACAAAATAATGATTTTTGGTGCTAAAACAATGAAAAAGTATACTTCGTTTATGCTTAGAAGTCCAGAAGAGCTAAAATCACTTGTATGAAAAAACAAAAAATCAGTAGTAGTTTTTTGACATCCTTTGTGTAAACCTTGTCAAAAAATAATGATGATGCTACCTTTTGTATATCCTAAATTGAGAATAAAATGATATACTTTAAATTTCTGTAATATCAAAGAAGTAGTAGAGTGTGCTAAAGAGTTAGGTATAACAAAAACACCAACTCTAGTTATTTATCAAGATTGAAAAATACAAAAAATGATAGATGATGAAAAAGAAATTTTTAAGTTTTTATAGGATTTGGTAAAATTCTTTTGATTTTTTGAAATTTTGGAATAAATTTTAGGCTTCTTTTGAAAAAAGAGGCTTTTTTAAAGTTAATGTCATTCCTGCGTAGGCAGGAATCTACCTTATATTTCTTTTTGAGTTTGATTTTTAGATTGTATAAATTTATTTTAGACTTACTTTTGATTCCAAAAGTAACAAAAGAATTAGGGTCGATTATAAAATAATCGAAGGAGGGTTTTCACAGAGTGAAAATTTAAAAGCGATGAATAAGAGCTTTTAAAACGGATGGCCTACCCGAAGGGAGCTTCGAATTTCAGTTAGCTATGTTTAGCAGCTCACGAAATGTAATCACTATCGTCTCACCCCCTAAAACCCCAATATTTCTAAATGTTTTTTAGGGATAGATAATTTTAAAAAACTTTTTTCATTTTTCTACATTTTAACTTTTATTTTATGGAATCTAGTTTTCTTACTTGAACACTGTCATTACTTTTTCTAGTTTTGATATCTTGTGGAACATATTTTATATCAAAAAAAATAAATTTCCCATACACTGTACTTCTTGTAATTATCTGAATTATACTTATACCTCTGTCTAATCTAGAAATATTTTCTTTTATAGATGATTTTAGATTAACACCAGAGGTATTATTTTTTGTATTTTTGCCGATTCTACTTTTCGAATCTGCATACAATATGAATTATAGGCAGGTAATGAAAAATTGGAAAAGTATAACAAGTTTGGCTGTGTTTTGACTTTTGATTTCAGCATGAATTATAGCAATAGCACTTTATTATATTTTTCCTTTGGTAGGTTTGGAGATACCATTTATAGTCTGTTTACTTTTTTGAAGTTTGATTTCAGCTACTGATCCTGTTGCAGTTCTTTCACTTTTCAAAACAGTATGAGCTCCTCGTAGATTGACTTTGATATTTGAGTGAGAAAGTCTATTCAACGATGGAACCTCTCTTGCATTATTCTTGGTTATTTTATGAATTATTTTTGAATGAACTATAAGTTGAAGTTCACTTTTTTCATGAGTTGGATCATTTTTTTCTATGTTATTTTGATGAATTATATTTTGAGTAATAACTTGAATAATATTTTCAAAAATGATTTGAAAAATAACAAACAATGAAGCCATAGAAATAACATTTACTATGGTTTTAGCACATCTAACTTTCATATTATCTGAAGTTATTACTCACCACTTGCATATACCTATTTCTTGAGTTATATCAACTACTATTGCAGGTATGATTATATGAAACTATGGTAGATATAAAATAAGTCCAAAAGTAGAGGAATATATGGAAAAGTTTTGGTGATTTTTTGCATTTCTTGCTAATTCACTTGTGTTTATACTTATGTGATTAATCTTATCTTATGTAAATATAGATTTTACTCAATTTATAATACCTATTTTTATAGTTATATTTGTTGTGATGATTGCTCGTGCTATAAGTATATATTTTCCAATTTGAATAATTAATTTTTTCAAAATGGAGGAACATATTCCATCTTCATGGCAACATTTACTATCTTGGTGAAGTTTGAGATGAGCTCTTGCGATGATGATGGTTTTGATGATACCAGGTCCTGGAGATACAAATTATGATAAAATTCTTAAATTTCAAGAGACAGTAGGATGGGATTATAGTTTTTCTATAAAAGATTTTATACTTGTTATAACTATTTGAAGTATTATGTTTACACTTCTCATAAAAGCTACTACGATTGCATGATTTATGAGAAAAATGAAGATAGATAAACTTCACGAACTTGAGCAATTTGAATACGAAGAGTGAAAAATAATGGCATTTTTAAAAATTATAGAGAAATTAAATAATTCATTTGAAAAATCATATCTGACAAAAAAAGAATATGATAAACTAAAAACAAAATATGAAGAAAAATTAAAAGAAGCTATAAAAGAATTAAAAGAACTTCTTGAATCTCAAAAAGAAAATGCAATTGTATTAGTAAAAAAAGCAGTTTCTCTTCATTCTCTTTGAATAGAGAAACAACATTTAAAAGATCTATTTCATCACAATGAAATAGATGAGAAGAATTTCAAATATATACTTAGGAAAATAAATAGACAGATAGAAAGATTGGAGAGTGGAAGTGAACAATTAAGTAAGGTAAAAGATATAATTTATAAGGATTATGATATCTTTGAAAAGATGCTTTTGAAGTTTGATTATGAAGTAGAAAGTGATGTAAATATATATATAAGAAATAGAACAAGAGTAGTTATAACAAGAAAAGTAATAAAAGAATTAACAGAATTAAGAAATATTGATTTTGGATTTGATAAAAGCTTGTTTGATGAAACAATAGAACTTTATACTAAGTTTAACAAAATTGCATTAAATAAAAAAGATGAATTAAGAGAAAAAAATAGCGAATTGATAGAAAATCTAGAATCAGAGTTACACAATAAATCACTTCTGAAGCTAGAGGAAAAAGTTATAAATGATTTACATGATAGAGAAATAATTACACCAAAATTGTATATAAAATTTAGTGAAGAAATAGAGGGAGAGATGTATAAGAGGGTAAAAGCATAGTACTTAAAATATAATTAAAAATAAAAGTCAATTCAAAATACTTGCAAAAACCCTAGAATTGGAGATAATTCTAGGGTTTTTATAATTAAAAATAATAACTATGCCAAAATCAAATAAAGAAGAAACAATATTAATCAAAAAAAAGAAGAAACAAGCCTTCACCCTAGTAGAACTAATAGTAACAATAACAATCCTAGCGATACTAGC